>JANNUW010000001.1:0-8282 GCA_031414095.1 Hyphomicrobium sp.
CAAAGCCAACGAGGTGAAAGACGTCCTTGCCGATATCAATACCAATAGAGGAAAATGCCGGCAGTTCAGTTCTTGTGGTATTTGCCATGGGATGCTGCTCCTATTGTTAACAGGTACAGTCTTAGCTGACTAACCTGCTGGCTTTGAGGCAACAGCCGGTCCATCCCATTAGCAGACATTTGGTCTTATAGACTCGCGGCCCAGCTTTTAATACGATCATTGCCACTGAGCCTACTGAAGGTACTCAAATAACATGGCTGAAAAACGCGCCCAACGCCGCCTTGCCGCGATCATGGCTGCAGATGTCGTTGGTTATTCACGCCTTATGGAGCAAGACGAGACCCGCACATTGGCCACTCTCAAGGTACGTCGGAACGAAGTGCTAGTTCCCACGGTTGACCAGCATAATGGCCGCGTCGTCAAAGTGATGGGTGACGGTGTTCTGGTGGAATTTGGCAGTGCGGTGGATGCTGTGCAGTGTGCGGTTGAGTTGCAGAAGGCCTTCACCGAGGCCAACCAGGGCGTGCCGGAGGACCAGCGTATTGTCCTCCGTATCGGCATCAATCTCGGCGATGTAATCGTCGAGGGCAGCGATCTCTATGGCGACGGCGTCAATGTGGCTGCACGGCTGGAGGGGCTGGCGGAGCCAGGTGGCATATACATTTCAGGCAGTGTTTATGAGCAGGTCACCGGCAAGCTGATGCTGGCATTCGATGATCTAAGTGAGCATACTCTCAAGAACATCATGAAACCGGTGCGGGTCTATCGCGCCGCGATGGGTGGTACTGGAAAAGGTGCCGTGCGGACCGCGCTGGCATTGCCGGACAAACCGTCCATCGCCGTTCTCCCCTTCACCAACATGAGCGGCGACGCCGAGCATGAGTACTTTGCCGACGGGGTCGCCGAGGACATCATCACCGGCCTCTCGCGGTTGAGATGGCTGTTCGTGATCGCACGCAACTCAAGCTTCGCCTACAAGGGCCGTAATGTGGATGCACGCCAAGTCGGACGCGAGCTAGGGGTTCGCTATATCCTCGAGGGCAGCGTGCGCACGGGCGGCAACCGAGTTCGAATTACCGGGCAGCTTGTTGACGCAGAAACCGGCAATCATCTATGGGCGGAGCGCTACGATCGGGCACTTGACGACGTCTTTGCAATACAGGATGAAATCACGGAAAGCGTGATCGGGTGCATTCAACCCGAACTCTACGCAGCGGAGTATGGCCGCCTAAAACGGAAGCCACCCCAAAACCTGGATGCCTGGGAGTGCTTTGTCCGGGGCATGTTCCTCTACAGTCAGCATACGGACTCAGGCACCAGGGAAGCCCTCGGCATGTTCGATCGCGCCGTTGAGTTCGATCCCGGTTACGCGAAAGCCCATGGCTTGCGCGCCGTCTGCCTTGCATGGCGCGCCTTTCAGGGCTGGGAGGATCGCGATCGGGCCTTTGCCGAAGCCGCGGCGGGGGCCGATCGCGCGGTCGCGTGCGATCCCCACGAGCCCTGGGCTTACATGGCGCATGGCTTCGTCGGCTTGGCGAAGCTGCAGTACTCGGAAACAGTCGGCGCATTCACCCGGGCCATCGATGCGAGCCCCAACTTTGCCTATGCGCACGGTCTTCTCGGCTGCGCCCATGCCATGGGCGGACGGCCGGACCAGGCCATCGAGTGCATCGATCGCGGCGTGCGATTGAGTCCCCGCGATATCTTTGGCGATGAGTATCAGCTCTATTATGCGTTCGCTCATTTTCAGGCCGGGAGGTATGCCGAGGCCGGTTCTGCCGCTCAGCTGGCCATTCAGCAACGCCCCGGCCACCCCGCTCTCTACATCATGGCGGCAGCGTCCTACGGCCTGGGGGGAGAGTCTGACAAGGCCAGGCGATCGATCGCCCAGCTGACCAGCCTCGCCCCCAATATCTCGGCCGCCGATATCGAGGGAAACTTCGTGTATTGCCGGCAGGAAGATCGCAGCAGGTTGGCCATGGGTCTCCGTGCCGGAGGGCTGCCGGGGTAGGAACCTGCGACGGAAATCGCCAGGACGAATCCTGGCCCTTCGTGTAAGTTTGAGTGGTTCGACAGTTCGTCTGCAATAGCCGGGTAAGCCGACATATCGCGTAGATAATAAAACCGTCGCGATTGACCCTAAGCCGACTTCCTTCGCTAACGGGACCTTTGCGCAGTGTCGCAACCATTTGCGTCATCGCGGTAAACCTTCGGCGACTCCGTTCTACGGTACCGGCGCTTTCAGCGGTTCGGGGGCTTTGCACAGAGCTGTTCTATGGCTGCCCGAGAGACTTCGCCTCCCCCGTCTCGCATTCCGACAGTCGCACAGGTTTGGCGAGTTTCGCCAGCGCCTCAGGCTTAGCGCAAGCCGGAAAGCCGGCGAGCGGCATTGTCTCGATGTAACTACCGCGCTCTATCGCGCTCAGGCCCGGTTCATTGATGATGCTCTCCACGGTCAGGTCCGGGTGCTGCTTGAGAGTTTCCTTAACCGACGCTTTCGCCTCATCAATTCGACCGACAGCTGCAAGTGAGCTGCTGCGCAGCACCCAATTCCACTTGCTGTAGTTGTTAGGCGTCATGCGCTCCAGCATCTTCAACGCGTCCTTATACCGGCCGGCCATAAAATAGGCACCGGAGAAGAAGTTGGACGTCCACATCGGGTAGTTCGGATCGAGCCGCATTACCTGGTCGACCATCTGAGCGCCGCGTTGGGGCTCACCGAAGCGGGCTGCAAAGCCGGAATAGAAGGTCAGAATTTCGGACGAACCGGGAGCAAGCCGCAGGGCGGTGTCTAGCTCAGCCTTGGCGCGGGCGTTGTCGCCCTTATCAGCAAGGCTCATACCGAACACGGCGTGTGCCTCGGCATCGCTCGGATCCAGCCGAACCGCGCGTTCAGCCACCTCGGCAGCGGCCTTGACCTCGTTCTCGGCATCGACCCCGAAGCTGGCCAATATAACGTGAGCATGATAAAGTTCTACCCATGCGCGGGCTAGCCCTGGATCGAGCTCGACGGCATGTTTGAGGAGCGTTATGGCCTCCTCCTCACCCGCGATGGTAATCTCTTCAATCTTCTCGGTCCCCAGTAGATAGTAATCATAGGCATCCAGGTTTTCAGGCCGTTTGCGTTTGGCCGCGGCGCGCCCGGCTTCTTGAATTAGCCCCACTCCGCCGCCGAGGCGGTTGGTGACTTGCTCTGCGATCTCGGTCTGGACGGCGAACACGTCCTCAGCCGGCCGGTCCCAGCTCTCCGACCAAAGATGGCTGCCGGTTTTTGCATCTATCAACTGCGCTGTGATCCGCACCCGGCCACTCTGACGTTGGATCGAGCCTTCCATCACAAAGCCGACATGGAGCGCGCGCGCCACCTGGCGTATGTCCACTGGCTTGCCCTTGTAAACTTCCGTGGAATTTCGCGCCACAACATCGAGTTCGGGAAACCGCGCAAGGTCGGTGATGATATCCTCAGTCAAACCATCGGCCAGACGCCCGGTCGCCACGTCGCCGCCATAATTGTTGAAAGGCAGCACCGCGACCGACGGCTTGGCACCCAAAGGCGCGGACTGAAAGAACCACCAGGTCCCGCCGCTTACCAATGCCAGCATCACAACGGCCGCGGCAGCCGTCCTGCTCCAGCGAGGCATCACCTTCCACAGGGTCCACCGTGCCTGCTTGCCGTCCAGCCTCAGCCGGTACATCCGCACCGGACGGCTAATATTCTTAACCTGCTGCTCGCCCGCGAAATCGAGTGGCCAGTCAAGCTTGCCTTGTAAGTGGTCATAGGCGGTTCCCGACACCGTGACACCGCCGGGCTCGGCCAATTGCTCCAACCGCGCGGCGACATTGACGCCGTCGCCATAGACATCGCCGTCCACCAGCACCACGTCACCCAGATTGACCCCGATGCGGAACAGGATGCGCTTGGGCTCCGGCTGGTCTTCATTGCGCTTGGCCGTCGCGCGTTGGATTTCCCCTGCGCAGGCGACAGCGTCTACCACGCTGTCGAATGCGACGAGTGCGCCGTCGCCCATCAGCTTGACGACACGTCCACGGTGCTGGTAGATGACGGGATTGATCAACTCGGCTCGGATGGCCTTCAGTTGCGCAATGGTGCCAGCCTCGTCAGCCTCCATCGCCTTGGAATAGCCGACCATATCGGCCGCCAGAATCGCCAGCAGCTTCCGGTCCAGCGCAGGGATACTTACCATCGTGCCCCTCATAAACATGTCATATACCGGGAATCCTACACCCCCCGCAGTGCCGTGGTTAGCACACCGCCAAATCCATGTCTTCTTTTGGCCCTGCGCAGACCTCTGCCACATTTCGAGCGGAGTAGCGTTCGCGACTCCTTTAGCGAGAATGGATCGGTCCTTCGCGTGTGATAGGATGATGGTCAAAGTTCGTCGCCGATTTTCCATTTTGGCTGTCGTGAAAGAGGTTAACCAGGATTATCTCTATCCTACCGAGAGAATATGATATGCTGTTCAGGAGAGGTGCTCCATTCTGGCGGTGTCATGACCAACCTAAACATCGGTGTGAAGGGGCGTCTTCTCCTTGCCTTCTCAGGCATCTCGGCGCTCGCAGTGCTCGGCGCGTTGGCAGCATTTCTGACGTTTGCCGAGGTCGGAGTTGTCGTTGATCGCATAACCAGCGAACGCGTGCCGACGGCCCTGGCGGCGCTCGATTTGTCCCGACAAGCCGAACGCCTTGCGGCCTTAGCGCGCCCAGGATAGTTGCAGATGTGACCATGATTGATCAGTTTCGCACTGATCTTGTTGTACGAACGCAGATTGGCAATCTTGAAAAGTTGCTTGGTCAGGTTAAAGCTAGCCAGTCGAATAGCCCTTTGATTTCAGAAATTGAGAAATCGGTCACTGAGATTAGGAAAGTTCTCGGTGACCTGCAGCTCTTGCGCGTGGATACACTCCACGGTCCCCCGCGAACGAGTAAACCGGTAGACCCCTTTCTGGAGGAGGCGAGAGGCATTCTCGTACCTCCCTCGCGTGACGAAATGCTCACGCAGGGTCAGAAAATGATCCAAAGCAACATTGAGGCTGCGGGACGCCTTGCAGCCGCCGTAGACCGGCTAGTTGCTGACCAAACGACCAAAATCGCCGAAGCGAAGGCCAATGTTGCGGCAACACAGCGCAAAGGTGCTTTCGTGCTCCTGGGCGTTGTAGCATTGAGCCTCGTCAGCTCAGTACTGATTGTGTGGCTGTACGTTGGTCGAAGCATCATCGGGCGGCTTACAGCGTTGAGCGGGAGTATGCTGGCGGTCGCCAGTGGCAATCTCAATGCGCCCTTGCCTGATGATAGCGGCAAGGACGAGATCGGCGGCATGGCCGATGCATTGCGCATATTCCGAGACAAGCACGCGAGAATGAGGGGCTACTTCGCTTAAAGGGCTTCCTCGCGCCCCAAGTCGCTGAACTTATTGTAACTTCCGGAGATGAAAGTATTCTCAACAGTCATCGCCGGGACGTCGCGGTTTTGTTTTGCGACCTGCGGGGTTTCACGACGTTTGCAGAGACGACCGAGCCCGAAGAGATCATGGAATTATTGCGGGAATTTCACGAATCGCTGGGCCAACTGGTTGACAAATTCGCCGGTACCCTTGAGAGGTTTACCGGGGATGGGCTCATCGTGCTGTTCAACGATCCCCTTCCTACCCCAGATCCCTGCTTGGCGGCGGCGCGGCTAGCTGTAGAAATGCGGGCTAGCGTCCATCAGGTTATTCAACGGCGCCGTCAGTTTGGTAATCGTCTCGGCTTTGGTGTTGGGAATGCCTATGGTTATGCAACCCTCGGACGGGTTGGCTTCAAAGGTCGGTTCGATTACACCGCCATTGGTTCAGTCGTGAATCTTGCAGCCCGACTATGCGAACGAGCACTGGCCGACCAGATTCTAGTGGACAGCAAAGTTCATGCGGCGATTGAAGGTTACATGGAGGCTGAGGCTCTAGGCGAATTTCTGCCGAAAGGTTTTAGCAAACCCGTAGTCACTGCGCACAAGGACAACAGCCCGCAGACACAAATTTAGGGCGGGCCTAAAAATAAATGCCACGCTAGATTCTCTTATTTGAACTCACCAATGTGGGACGTTGGCGCTTTCGAGATCTGGCGTTGGAATTACGGGATGTTTGCTTATCCCAGACTGTTATTCGGTCGCTTGTTCCCATTATTCCATAAATTTGGTCTCCGATTGACCCTTTCTAACTTGCGCAGGTGACTTCCGTTGCTGACCCTTGGCGGACATTGCACACATTTGCCCCCATGGACTCACCCGCAATTCGGTGCTTCCATTGACCCATGTGGACTGGGGTTGAACAGGAAGCAATGGATCGCAGTTCGTCATATTTCTACGATGCCAGGCGATTGCCCGGCTCCAACTGAGGGGAAAGTCATGGAACTGCCTGGCGAAACCTATCTCTTCAACCTGTCGCTGATCGCAGTCACTTTTACGGCCGTATCGGCATTGGTCATGCTCTTGCGCCAGACCATGGGCGGAAAGCTGTCGAATTTTGACGTCTACCTAATCACATCTTTCATCTCGTTCGGGTTTGCCGTTGCAATTTCGGCTCTTCTTCCGCCTTTGGCCTCATTTTATGAAATGAGCACCGCTGCACTTTGGTCCGTTTCAAGCGGGCTTGCGGCCGTTATCATGGGGAGCACCGTGGCAACCAATGTTCGCCGCCGGCACGTCGTTGCCCGCGAGCCCATGTCATGGTCGGTGAGGTCATCGTTTTTCGCAAACAGTCTCAGTGCCATCACCCTGCTCGTTAACGCCGTAGTGACGCCATGGCAGGGCATTCATTTGTTCGCCAGCGCCCTCACGCTTTCGATGGCCGCACTAATGTGGGCCTTTGTACGCAGGATTGGCTCGCTCGTCGGCGACAAGCCCGGAGAAGACTGGGATCCAAAGAGGGGCTAATACCAAAAGGTGAAAGACGATGCGCCGATACGCCATCACATTGCTCACGGAATACTGTGGGGTCTGATAGCTACGTTTGCCTGGGCCGGTTACAATGTCGCCGCAAAAATGGGCCGCTTGGAAGGTTTCACCCCTGCCGATTTGACCATGCTGCGTTATGGCGGGGGAGCATTATTTTTTCTTCCCTTCATGTTTAGCAGGAGTGGCGGCGCGCGGTTGTCTTTTTGGAAAACACTTTTTTCAGCCTGCATCATTGGGCCAGGTTTTGGCATGATTATTAATACTGCATTTGGTTTGGCACCTCTGTCGCATGCGGTCATTATTGGGCCCGGCGCGGAGGAACCGTGACTTAATTGCGGATAAAACTGCACGTCAATTGCAAAAAAATCAGATCCCACTGGGCCGTAGAACTGCAGAGATGTTGAGCTTCCTGCCCTGGTTTTAGCGTCCAATCTTCTTCTCCCGGTGAATAACTCATCTCTTTCGTAACAGAATAAATGCTCGCTAACAGACGAACAAATACATTGCGCGGGGAAGGTCTGATATCTGCTTTTGGCCCGTTAGAAACCTCGTGGCCAGAACGAAACTTGTCTGCTCATCGACACATAGCTGACTTTCAGTCGATAATGTCCGTCATTTGAGAAAACGTATCCGCAGGCAAGTGTACAACGGACATGGTGGGAGCTCTACGTGACTTCTCATGTTGACCCAAGCCGGACACTGATAGCGCGCCCTACTGAATGACGGCGAAGAGGGACCATTCACCAGGAACACCCTTCAGGGAGAAACTACCTTGGTGAGCAAATCTGATGCCCGAGCCGACAACCAATTCCTTAACCATGTTAGACACAAGTATGCCGTCAGGCGGCGCGTTGCTGGAGATACGCGAAGCGATATGCACTGCCAGTCCACTCAACCGTGCGCCGGATCGGAGCACTGGTCTGTTCGCTGGGCTATTCCTGGATATGTCCGGCTTCTTTTAGGAGCTTTTCCTGGAAAGCAGCGATGTTGTCCAGAGTCGTCTTGGCGTCCTGCTTGCCGGTGATGGCAAGATCATACTGCTCCTGCTGTTGCACCAGCATTTCGAAAAACGGCGGAATGTGCCACATGTCCTTCTGCCAATCGAGTCCGGCGGCCCAGGTGCGGTTCCAGGGACGGTAAGTAATGTATCTTGGATCGTTGTAGACCGCCTTGATGGCGCTCTGGCCGCCGGCAGCGGCAAAGGCATGTTGGGTAGCGATGGACAACCACCATTTCACGAAGTCCACTGCCTCTTTACTCTGCACATCCGAGTTCCAGGTCATCATCACGAAGGGTTGACCACCCTGTTGTCCCCAGCGGACAAGTTTGCCGTC
>JANNUW010000002.1:0-2720 GCA_031414095.1 Hyphomicrobium sp.
GCGAGATATTCGCCATGTCTGGCGGGACTTTTGAACACAACGAAGTCGCCGGCAACATTTTGGTGGCGCTAAAAGCTCACCTCAAAGGCACACCTTGTAAAGTCGGCATCAACGACATGCGCGTGGCCGTAGAGAAAGCCAATTGCTATTTCTATCCAGACATCGTCGTAACGTGCGCTGACCGTGATACGCAAAACCCAAAAATTACCGAAATCCACGAAGCGAAGCTGATTTTTGAAGTGCTATCTGAGAGCACGGCCTCCTATGACCGAGGTGCAAAGTTTGCCGACTATCGCCAGCTAGAAAGCCTTCAAGAATACGTGCTCGTTGATCCTGATGTCCGCACAGTAGAAGTCTTCCGTAAAAATGCCACCAACATCTGGGAGCTGTTTGAAAATCAGGAGAACTACAAGACTGTCGATCAGTACCAGTTTTCGATCTATTTCCCGTTCTTCAATCTGAAGTAACTGCAGACGATCGTGACATCGCCCGACATCCCGGCCGAGTTCCGTAAATAATCGATATCGACGTTGGAATGGCTCGGCCGCTATTCAATGACCGACGTCATGGTGCTGGCCTTGATGATCTTCTACGTCAACTCGTCGGGCTATACCGAGGCGAGCGTGCAGCCGGGCGTCTACTTCTTCGCGGCCTCGGCTCTGATGACCATGCTGGCTTATGGCTGGGCCAATACGGTGCCCGCACGCGTCAGCGGCAGCGTTGCTCCAGCTCCCGTTGGCGAAGTTCCCTATCCATCGCGCGCGAGAGCCGCGACGCCAAGCGAGATCGTGACGCTCCCCACCAACCCCGCACGCCGGCACAAACCGACGTAAGATTTTTGATTGAGAAAGTATATTCAATGAGCGAAGCACCCATCGACCGCGTTGCCATGGGGCGGCTCGCCAAAGCATTGGTGTTTATTTGCGGAGCCGAGCATCCGGTCACCGTGGCGTTAAAAAAGGCGTCCGACAGTGGCGCCGAGCGCGATATCAAGGCCGCACGCGCCGCGTTCGTGAAACTGAAATGGTCCGACCGCCAAGCCGCCATGGCGCTGCTGAGCGACGATTGAACGGCATCACGCCTCCGCTACCTCGAGCACACCTGGCAGCGTCGAGAGCTGACCGGCCTGCGTCGGCGACACGTCGTAGCGGCCCGTTAAAAGTACCTCGACCTCGCGTCCTTGATCATGCAGTGGCACGACGAGGCGAACCTCACCGCCACGGCGATTGGCACTTTGCGAGCCGGGCTTGAGGCTCGACTTCAGGTCCGCGATCTTGAAGCGTTGCGATGCGATCATGGGCGCGTCGACCGTCAACTTCAGTCCGGTCTCGAGAGCAGCGGCCGCCTCGTTCAAGCCGCGAATGCCCTGCACGCGCAGTTTCATGGTGTCACCATCGCGCTCGGCTTCGACGTTGAGCAGCACCGGCGTGCCGGCCTCCAACAAATCGCCCGCGGCCGCGAGCGCATCGGAAAATATCACCGCCTCGAACTGTCCCGACGAATCGGAGAACATCGCGAAGGCGAATTTGTTGCCCTTTGCCGATCGACGTTCGCGCGCTGAAATCACGATACCTGCTAGCTGCCCGGCGCTGGCGCCGCGCTGGACGGCCAATTCGAAATCGCTGTAGCGCGTCACGCCGAGTTTACCGAGCACCTTCACGTACTGATCGAGCGGGTGGCCCGATAGGAAAAAACCGACGGCATCGAATTCCTTGGCGAGCCTGTCGACCGGCGTCCAAGGAGTTTGGGGCTTCATATCGAGGACCGGGGCTGCACTGCCGCCGAACAAATCGCTGGTGCCGGCGGCGGCGTCGGCGGACAGCCGGTTGGCGAGCGCGAGAATGACCTCGACGTTTCCCGTCACCAGGGCGCGGTCGGGCTCGAACACATCGAAGGCGCCCGCCATGGCGAGCGTTTCAAGACCGCGCTTGTTGAGCGCCTTGGGATTCATACGCGCTGCAAAATCAGCGAGCGACTTGTAGGGCCCGTTTTCGCGGCGGTTCTCGACGATACTGGCGACGGCGCCCGCCCCAATGTTCTTCAATGCCGCAAGCGAATACCGGATAGCGCCTCTCTTGCTGGGCGCATCCGACTCCGCTGCGCGGAGCCGGCCGGATGCGCCGTTGACCGCGCCCGGCGGCCGGCTTCCCGGAGGGGAGTCGCCGGGCGCAAAGCAAGGAGGCGTAGCTAGAAAATCGATGTCCGACGCATTTACGCATGGCGGCTTGACGGCGATGCCGCTCTTCTTGGCTTCGGCGGCAAACATGGAAAGCTTGTCGGTATTGCCGAGGTCCAACGTCATCGATGCGGCGAGGAATTCCTCGCGGAAGTTGGCCTTGAGATAGGCGGTGTGATAGCTGATGACGGCATAGGCGGCCGCATGGCTTTTGTTGAATCCGTAGCCCGCGAACTTGTCGACCAGTTCGAAAATCTCCACCGCCTGTTTGCGCGCAACGCCGTTTTTCTGCGAGCCCTCGACGAAGCGCGCCTGCTGCTTTGCCATCTCGAGCTTGTCTTTCTTACCCATCGCGCGCCGCAACAGGTCGGCGTCGCCGAGCGAGTAGCCCGCCATCACCTGCGCAATTTGCATCACCTGCTCCTGGTAGATGATGACGCCGTAGGTTTCTTTCAGGATGCCCTCGAGCAGCGGGTGCAGGCAGTCGACCGGCTCTTCACCGTGCTTGCGATTGATGTAGGTCGGGATATTGTCCATCGGACCG
>JANNUW010000003.1:0-4287 GCA_031414095.1 Hyphomicrobium sp.
GCCTTTTGCTGCTGCACGGATTTCCGCAAACCAAAGCGCTGTGGGGTTACGCGGCGCCGATGCTGGCTAGAAATTTTAGCGTCGTGTGCATGGATCTGCGCGGCTACGGCGACAGCTCGAAGCCGCCCGCTACGGCCGATAATGCGAATTATTCATTCCGCGCCATGGCCGGCGATGGCATCGCCGTCATGGCGTCGCTCGGGTTTGAGAACTTCAGCGTCGTGGGTCACGACCGTGGCGGACGCGTGGGCCATCGCATGGCGCTCGACCACGGTCTTTGCGTCGCAAAGCTCGCCGTTCTCGACATCGTGCCCACCTACGCCATGTTCATGGACACCAACCGGCACATCGCGGGCGCCTATTGGCACTGGTACTACCTGTCTCAGCCAGCCCCCTTCCCCGAGCATTTCATCGGGCTTGATCCCGATCGCTTTTTTGAAACCTGTCTGATGGGATGGGGCAAGGCCAAGCTCGAGGACTTCGACTCCGGTCAACTCGCTCAATACCGGCGCTGCTGGCGCGACCCGGCGGCCATTCACGGCATGTGTGCCGATTACCGTGCGGCGGCGACCATCGACCTCGCCCACGATACGGCCGACATCGAGACGAAGCTCGCCTGTCCGGTACTGGCCTTGTGGGGCACCAGCGGCGTCATGCACCGCCTGTTCGACATGGAGGCCGAGTGGGCCAAGCGCTGTGCCGACCTCAAAGTCGCGACGCTGCCGGGCGGGCATTTCTTCATCGACCAGTCGCCTGCCGAAACGGCCGAACTGCTCAACGCGTTTCTGACTACTTAGCGGCGGCCAAGCGGCGATCGGCTTCGGCGCGCGAAACCTCGCCCGCGGCGACAAGAGCGTTGATACAGCGCGGCGCCAGGCGCGGGCCAACGGCATTCATGCACTTATTCACACTCGGGCTCGACAGGGAGTACTGGCTGCAGTGCGTGAAATAGTCGGTCGCGCACGCAAGTTTGACGGTCGTCGAGTACGCCGAGGCTTCGCGCGCGGCCAGCGTCGTCGCGGTCATGACGATCACTGCGATGGCGGCGAGACGCAAGGCCGTAACGATAACGAGGGTGGTGGTAAACGGGGTCATTGTCAGCTCCATTAAGTCCTATGGTGACTTCGTGGAGCAACAATGAGCCCGTTTACGGGCCTTGGCTGTTACGAGCGGAACGCCGTCAATATTCTGGGCAGCTACGCTTTATTTAACGCTGACCGTAAACGTGATTTCGGCCTTCTTGGGCTCTGCGCCAGTTCTGGAGATCGAGGAGCCGCAGCGATAGGTCGACGAAAAGCCCTCGATCCGGCACGAGCGCGTATTCACCGTAAAGTCGAGATCGCGCTTTTTATCTACGCGGTTGATGTCGATGTTGTCGTCCTGTGTGACGTCCTTATCGACGAGTTCGACCTTCACTTTGTGGTCGCCGCTGGTGACTTTTTTGGTGATCTTCCAGTCGGTCTTGATTTCACTGGCGCCTCTGACGACCGCCGTGGACTGGGCGTCGCCGTCGATCGTGACGCGCGCAAACAGATCGCCCTTCGACAACTCGTCGACCTTGTCGAGCAGCTTGATGCGCGAGACCTTGATCGTCAGTTCTTTGTTTGCGCTTTGCGCGCTCGCCGGCATGCTGAGCGGCGCCAGCAAAAGCGCGGTCGCAAGCCCGAGCGGCCACACACGGTAGGTCGTCGAAATTAGGCGCGCCATTTTCAAACTCCACTAAAAACTGACCCAAGGACGCACTATCGGCAAATTTTCGAAGTGTTTCAACGGGCGACGGGTAAACCGTTCCGGCAGTGTCACTATTTTGCACTCTTTGCTTTGCGAGTCTTTGCTTGGCGAATGGCGACTCCACTGCCGCGGAGCCGGCCGCCATGCGCGGCGGCTCGTCCACGCCATACCGCTAAACTACCTGCACAAAATAAGCCGTTGCATGGCGGCTTCCCGGCTCTTGCCAACGGCAATGCGCGTGTGCGACCTCTTCGGCTCATATGGCTGCCATCAGATTCGGATAAGTTGGTCCTGCAGCCCTAACCGGCTATACGCTCGCAAACATTGAGACGGCGGCATCCATGGCTCAATCTCCTCTGAAACTGCTCTTAAGTGACCTGTTCGCTAACCCTGAGACCCCGATGACCGAAAAGACCGCGCGTGTCCGCAAAACGGGCGACGCCTCCGAGAGCTATACCGCAGCCGACATCGATGTGCTCGAGGGTCTCGAGCCGGTGCGCCGCCATCCGGGTATGTATATCGGCGGCACCGACGAGCGCGCGCTGCACCATCTGTTCGCCGAGGTCATCGACAACTCCATGGACGAGGCGGTCGCCGGCCACGCAACGTTCATCGAAGTGCGTCTCGACGCCGAAGGCTTTCTGTCGGTCACCGACAACGGCCGCGGCATCCCCGTCGATGCGCACCCCAAGTTCAAGAACAAGTCGGCGCTCGAAGTCATCATGACGACGCTGCACTCGGGCGGCAAATTCGACGCCAAGAACTACAACACGTCGGGCGGGCTGCACGGCGTCGGCGTGTCGGTGGTCAATGCGCTTTCGGAAGTGCTTGAGGTTGAAGTGGCGCGCGGCCAGCAATTGCACCGCATGATCTTTTCGCGCGGTGTGGCGCAGACCAAGCTCGAAAAGCTCGGCCAGACCATGAACCGGCGCGGCACCACGATCCGCTTCAAACCCGACCACAAGATTTTCGGCAAGGGTGCGAACTTCAAGCCCGCGCGGCTGTTGAAGATGGCGCGCTCGAAGGCGTACCTGTTCGGCGGCGTCGAAATCCGCTGGTCGTGCGATCCCTCGCTGATCACCGACGACACGCCCGCCGAGGCGATGTTTCACTTTCCTGGCGGCTTGAAAGAGTTTTTGCTGTCGAGCATCGATGGTCAGACGCCCGTCACCAAGGATATTTTCGCCGGCCGCGCCGAGAAGACCGAAGGTCACGGCTCGGTCGAATGGGCTGTCGCCTGGATCATCGACCAAGACGGGTTCTCGTCGTCCTATTGCAACACCATCCCGACGCCTGAAGGCGGCACGCACGAGAACGGCTTGCGCCAAGCGCTCTACAAGGGCCTGCGCGCCTACGGCGATCTCACCAACAACAAGAAGGCGGCGCAGATCACGTCTGACGACGTGATGGGCACCGCGGCTTCCATGCTGTCGCTGTTCATCCGCGGGGCGGCGTTCCAGGGCCAGACCAAGGAAAAGCTGTCGACGCAGGAAGCCACCCGCATCGTCGAGACGGCCGTGCGCGACGCCTTCGATCATTGGCTGGCCGACAGTCCCCAACAGGCGACCAAGCTGCTCGAATGGACCATCGAACAAGCCGAAGAGCGCTTGAAGCGCCGGCGCGAAAAGGAAGTCGGCCGTCAGTCGGCGACACGCAAATTGCGCCTGCCGGGCAAGCTCGCGGACTGCTCCATTCAAACGGCTGGCGGCACGGAAATCTTTATCGTCGAGGGCGATTCAGCCGGCGGTTCAGCCAAGAGCGCGCGCAACCGCGAGACGCAGGCGATCTATCCCCTGCGCGGCAAGATCCTCAATGTCGCCAACGCGACATCGGCCAAGCTCGCGCAGAACGAGGCGCTGTCGAACCTGATGCTGGCGCTCGGCGTCGGTGTGGGCGCGCGCTACAAGGACGATGATCTGCGCTACGAGCGCGTGATCGTGATGACCGACGCCGACGTCGACGGCGCGCATATCGCCTCTCTGCTGATCACGTTCTTTTATCAGGAAATGCGCGAGCTGATCGAGAACCACCATCTCTTCCTGGCTGTGCCGCCGCTCTACAAAATCGCGCACAAAGCCGAGGTCGCGTATGCGCGCGACGAGATCCACCGCGATCTCTTGATGGGCACGCAGTTCAAGGGCCGCACGCCCGACGTGACGCGCTTCAAAGGTCTGGGCGAAATGGACTTCAAGGATCTGAAATCGACGACCATGGACCCCAAGAACCGCCTATTGCTGCGCGTCGAAGTGGGCGATGGCGACAAGAGCATCCTCGCCGAAGTCGTCAACTCCCTGATGGGTTCCAAACCCGAAGCCCGCTTCCGCTTCATCCAAGACCGCGCCGCTTTTGCGAAGGATTTGGATATTTGAGGGGTTGGCAATCCAATTCTCGATGCCCACGCAATGTTGGGTCAAGCGCTTCGCGCGACCCAACATGGCTAGCTCCACCCATGGAACGTTAGGTCATAGACTCATTAAACCGCATCCAGATTCGGATTGCAGCCAATTTTACTGAGGCGAGAAAGTTGGCATCGTGCTTGTCGAAGCGGGTGGCAAC
>JANNUW010000004.1:0-1946 GCA_031414095.1 Hyphomicrobium sp.
GAGCCGATCGCCCGCGAGTGGATCGACGCAAATCTGGGTGTCGTCGGGCGGCTGCGCGAGGCTGGCGACAGTGCCGAGTTGATGGGCAAGGTGCTGGCTGAAGTGCCGCGGCTGCTCGAGCAGGTCGAGAGCACCGGACTAGCGTTCGCGCAGATGGCGCGGCATGGCATTCGCCTCGACGACGACACCATCAAGCGCATGGCAATCAGCCACCGCCGCCGCTTTTCCGATCTGCTCTGGTGGGCGGCAGGCCTCGTTGGAATCCTGCTGGTCGTCTTCTGGTGGTTCAGGCCGTGATCACGCAGCCTTCTGCAGCACCGCAATGAAAAATCCGTCGGTACCGTGATCGGCTGGAGTTAGCTGCAAAGTATCGGTTCGCCCATCGGCGGATGCCGGAGGATCGGTCGCCAGCGCCGACACGGCCCAAGCGTTGGCGTACGGGTTGACTGTGAAGTCCGCCGCGTCAGCCACGAACGCCGTGACCTGATCGATGTTTTCCTCTGGCAACACCGAGCACGTCACGTAAACCAACCGCCCGCCCGCCTTCACCAGGCCGCGCGCAAGATGCAGCACCTCGCGTTGATCCGCCTGTCGTTGAGCGAGGTTTTCAGGCGAGACCCGCCACTTCGCATCGGGCCTGCGCCGCCAAGTGCCGGAACCGGTGCACGGCGCATCGACCATCACCGCGTCAAAGCGGGCACCGAGCGCTTCGAGCTCGACCAGGTTGCCCGCGTTCATGACTTGGGCGTTGCGCACCCCCGCCCGCTTCAAGCGTTCGAAGATCGGCCGCAACTGAGACTTGTCGGAATCGTACGCGTAGATCTGCCCGGTGTTCTGCATCGCGGCAGCCAGTGCCAATGTCTTCCCGCCAGCACCGGCGCACAGGTCCATGATCTGCAATTTCGGCGCAGCACACACGAGCGCTGCCGCAATCTGGCTGCCCTCGTCCTGAACTTCAAACCAGCCCTTGCCATGCGCCGCATCGGCCTCGACGTTCGGCGTGCGTCCTGCACCTTCCGGGGCAGGAAGGCGCACACCCAGCGTCGCGTATTTGGTTTCGGTCGCGCCGTACTCGGCCAGCGCCTTGAGCAGTTTTTCGCGCGTCGACTTCATCGAATTGACGCGCAGGTCGACCGGCGCACGGCGGTTTGAAGCCTGGCCCTGGGCCACCGCGCGATCACCGAATGAGCGGACGAACGACGGCCACAGCCATTCCGGCACATCGGCGCGAACGTGAGCGGGTGCCGACTCGTCTAGTGTTCGCGATAACCCGGCGCGCTCTTCGCCGGTCAGTGGAGACAGCGTATGTGGCGTGCCGTCAGCGACGTCCTCAATCGCCTGCGGTGACATGCCCAAGGCCCGCCCTGCTGCCGCCAGAACGAGCGCTCGGGAACTATCCGTTCCCATCTGCGCTGCGAGCGAAAGCCTGCGACGCAGCACGTCGTAGACGAGATTGCCGATTGCAGCCCGGTCGCCACTGCCGGCAAAGCGATGCGCCTTGCCCCAGTCGGACAACGCAGTAGCAACCGTGCGATGGCGGGCGACGATGTCGTCGAGCACTTCGACGGCCGCAACGAGGCGTGCTCCAGCTTTCATTCAAAGTACCGGCAATACGGCGCGAACGACGATGGTGATCCACATGACGAGCACGACAATGGCGCTCGCAAAGAACGCGTACGCGCGCGGCATCACCGGATTGGCGCCGAGATGGATGCCGGCATGCACGATACGGCTCACCACGAACGTGATGGCCCAGAACATCATCCAAAAATCGACCGTCTTGGTGATCAGCGCGAAGGCGCAGGCGGCGAAAAACAGCACCGGAATTTCGAACTGGTTCTTGTAATTGTTCGACGCCTTCGTTGCGTTGGTCGGCCATGCATCCTGGCCGAGGGCAATGTCCTTGAGGCGCGTCGTTTTCGAGACGAGCGCGGTGCGCCGCCGCG
>JANNUW010000005.1:0-8749 GCA_031414095.1 Hyphomicrobium sp.
CGGCTTTCCACACCTGCAGCACGGGCATACCGTAGATCGGCGAGGTCTTGTCGGTTTCAGCGGCCGGATTGACGACATCATTGGCGCCGATCACGTAGACCGCGTCGGTCTGCGCAAATTCGGAATTGATGTCTTCCAACTCGAACACTTCGTCGTAGGGCACGTTGGCTTCGGCCAGCAGCACGTTCATGTGGCCAGGCATACGTCCCGCGACCGGATGAATAGCGTATTTCACTTCGACGCCCGCCTTCTTTAAGGTATCGGCCATCTCACGCAGAGCATGCTGCGCCTGCGCCACGGCCATGCCGTAACCGGGCACGATGATGACTTTTTGCGCGTTGGCCATGAGATAGGCCGCATCGTCGGCGCCGCCGAGCTTGACGGGCTTTTGTTCGCCGCCCGCGCCCGTGGGTGCCGCCGTCTCACCGCCAAACCCGCCAGCGATGACCGAGATAAACGAGCGGTTCATGGCCTTGCACATAATATAGGACAGGATCGCACCCGACGAGCCGACGAGCGCACCCGTGATGATGAGCGCGATATTGCCGAGTGTAAAACCGATGCCGGCAGCAGCCCAGCCCGAGTACGAATTCAGCATCGAGACGACGACGGGCATGTCCGCGCCGCCGATCGGAATAATGATGAGGACGCCAAATACGAGCGCCGTCGCGACGACGCCCCAGAACAGCCATGCCGATCCGCCCGTCATGCAGAACTGATAGATGAGCCAGAGCATTCCCAAAAACAGCGCGGCGTTGATGACGTGGCGCAGCGGCAGCATGATCGGCTTGCCCGACATTTTGCCCGAAAGTTTTGCAAACGCGATGACCGAGCCCGTGAATGTGATCGCGCCGATGGCAGCGCCCAGCGCCATTTCGAAAGCGCTCGCGGGTGCAATCGCACCGTTCGCTCCGATGCCGAATGCTTCCGGCGCATAGAGCGCGGCGGCTGCCACGAATACGGCGGCGAGACCGACGAGCGAGTGAAAGCCCGCAACCAATTCGGGCATCGACGTCATGGGAATTTCGCGCGCCAGTTTGGCGCCAAAGTATCCGCCGATGCCAAGTCCGGCCGCGATCAAAATCCAGCTGAAGACCCCCGAATGGCCCATCGCCAGCGTCGTGACGATGGCGATCGCCATACCGATCATGCCGAACAGATTGCCCTGCCGCGAGCTTGCCGGACTCGATAATCCGCGCAGCGCGAGAATGAAAAGAACGCCCGAGACGAGATAAAGGAGAGCAGCGGCATTGGCTGACATGATTATGCGATCCGTTCTGGTCGTGCGTTAGCCGAGCAATGGCTCACTTGTTTTCGATCTTGGCCGCGGGAGCGTCTTTTTTCTTGTACATCGACAACATGCGATTGGTGACGAGGAAGCCGCCGAAGATATTGACCGACGCCATCATCAGCGCGAGGAAGCCGAAGATTCGCGCGGCGAAACTTCCCGACATCGCGCCGTCGACGCCGACAGCGAGCAGCGCACCGACGACGATGACCGAAGATATGGCATTCGTGACGGCCATGAGCGGCGTGTGCAGGGCGGGCGTGACACTCCACACAACGTAGTAGCCGACGAAAATCGCCATCGCGAAAACCATCAGGCGATAGATCGCAGGATCGACCGCGCCGCCCATGCCCTCGGATGCGAAGGCCGATTGCGATCCCGCCAACAGGCAAAGCGCGGATAGAAGCGCTGTTTTCAGCTTGGTCATCTCTTGATTCCTTACGCCGTCTTGGGCTGCAAGTTGGGGTGCACGACTTTTCCATCCTTGGCGACGAGCGTGCCTTTGATGATTTCGTCGTCCCAGTCGATTTTCAGCGTCTTGTCTTTTTTGTCGATCATGGTCTCGAGGAACGCCAGCAGGTTGCGGGCGTAAAGGCTCGATGCATTGACGGCGACAGTGCCCGCAAGGTTGAGCGGGCCGGCGATCTTGACGCCGTTGACTTCGACCGTCTGCCCCGCGACCGTCGCCTCGCAGTTGCCGCCGCGTTCGGCAGCGAGATCGACGATGACGGAGCCGGGTTTCATGCTTTCGACCATGGCGCGCGTGATCAGCCGGGGCGCCGGGCGCCCCGGAATGAGGGCCGTCGTGATCACAATGTCCTGGGTCTTGATGTGGTTAGCGACGAGTTCGGCCTGCTTGGCCTGATACTCCGGCGACATGGGCTTGGCGTAACCAGCGGCCGTCTGCGCCTGTTTGAACTCTTCGTCTTCGACCGCGATGAATTTGGCACCGAGCGACTGGACTTGTTCTTTTGTGGCAGGGCGCACGTCGGTCGCCGTGACGATGCCGCCCATGCGCCGTGCGGTGGCAATGGCCTGCAGACCCGCAACGCCGACGCCCATGATGAAGACCTTGGCCGCCGGTACGGTGCCCGCCGCCGTCATCATCATTGGCAGCGCCTGGCCGAACATGGCCGCGCCATCGACCACGGCCTTATAGCCCGCGAGGTTGGCCTGGCTCGACAGCACATCCATCGATTGGGCGCGCGTGATGCGCGGCATGAACTCCATCGAGAACAGCGTCGCCCCGATCGAGGCGGCACTGGCCAGTTGCGCGGCATCGCCGTAGGGCTCGATCATGGCGGCCACGAACGCACCGGGCTTCAGCGCCCGCAGTTCCGTATCGTCGGGACGGCGGACTTTGAGCAATATGTCGGCACCCTCGATAGCTTCGGCAGCCGAGGCCGAGATCTCAGCGCCCTGCGCCCGCAAGGCGTCGTCGGAAAACCGCGAGCGCAACCCCGCCCCGGACTGGACTTTGACCTTGGCCCCGAGAGCCGTCAGTTTTTTGACCGTATCGGGTGAAATCGCAACGCGCGGCTCATCCGCACTTTCCGACGTGACGGCAATCGTGACCATCTAGTCTCCGCTCGGTAAATATGCAGTCAGATCGTTGCCGCCGATGCCGGGGCGCGCAAGCTTACGGGACCAGGAAATAACGCATCGCCAGCAGCAGCAGAACGAGAGAAATGATGCCGTACTTGGTGATGCGCAGAAAGCTGGCGTAGGTGCTGTTGTGAGCAGCGTAGTCCATGTTGGGATTGCCCTCGGTTGTCGGCTCGACCATCATATTCCCCTTCTTGTTCTAAGCGGTGTAAGGCTCTGAGTAGCTTAATGACCGTTGCGCTTCAAGTTGTCCGAACCGCCTGCTCCGCACTATTTATCAGCCGATCGGAAAAGCCGGGCAAGGGCGCGTCAGGGGCCTGGGCAATATGGCCTCAAAGCCGACCCATTGGCGTGCGACGAGCCGAACCGGCGTCGACAGCCTCCCGAGGGAAGGTTAGCCTGCGTCAACTCTCAGATGTACTTAGGGAAAGTCCATTGGCACGCATCGACGTAAGAAGCACCGATGAGGCCACTCCAGACAGGCCGGCTCGTGATGGCCGGGCCCGCGGTGGCCCACGTCAGACCGGCGGTTGTCATCGCGGGCCGGGCCTCAAAAATGCGGCCGCGCGCGCCATCTGCCGCACCCGCACGGCCATCGCTCAAGCGGTACTGGCAGCTGCCGCTTTAATATTCTTTAGCTTGGCTGGCGCTCACGCGGAAAGTATGTCCGTTCCAGCTGACGAGCGCCAACAGCTCAATGCCTGCGAACGGCGCCTCTGCACCATGATTTTGCAAAAAGCCCCTACCGGCGAAGACCTACAATGCAAGCTGTCAAAAACCTGGGCACAGGAAACACTCAAAGGCGGGGAAAGCAAAGCCGTCCGCTGGGGCTTTGGCGATGCCCGCTGCAAGGTCAACATCAACTTGGCGCGCGCGCAAATCGTGGCCGCGCTGACAACGCCCGAGTACGCGCTCGAGGTGCCGCCCCAGGCGGTCAAATGCGAGGTCGAACGCAATGGGGAGTTAAAGCCTGTCACCGCGACGCTCGCGCCCAAGATCCTCTTCAAGAACGGTCAGGCCGATAAGGTTTGGCTGAACCTCAAGGATTTGAAAGGACCGGCCGACATCAAGGGCACGATTTGGACAGCGGCACAGCTCGAAGATTCGGTCGGGCTCTTTCATGGCAAGATGATCAAGTCGATCAACAAGTTCATGTTCAAGCGGTGCGCCGAACGCTATAGCCCGCAAGCCCTGGCGATCCGAAAAGCCAATGCCGAAAAACGCCGGGCCGCCAAAGCCGCCAATCCGGTTCCGGTTCCGGTCGGCGAAAATCCCAGCCCCTAATCGTGAGCAATCGTCCTTGGCACGTCCGTTCGTTTCTCTCCTGCGCGTCGCAGCCGCTGCCGTGCCGGCAGCCATCGTTTCTAGCGCCTCTGCGGCGCCTCCCGCCGAACCGCCCCGCGAGCGCAACTGTTTTGTGCAGCTCCTCGAGCAGACCGGACCCAAGATCGATTGCGAGCACCCCGCATGGCTGACCGATGATGAGAAGGCCGACATCAGAAAAATAACCCGCGAATATTTGCACGACGCCCGCTGCACCATCAAAATCGTCATTGAGCGTGCCAAGATCGACGCGGCACTCGTCGCCAGCGACCTGACGTTCGAAAGCCCGCCACAGCCTATGACGTGCGTGATCACCACAAAAGGCGGCGACACCACCGTCACCGGCACGTTCGCGCCAAAAGTGGTTTTCAAAGACGGGCTCGCGATTTCAGCGACGCCTGGACTTGCCAACATCGCCGGCATCAACTCTTATTTGGCGTGGCCCGTCGTGCACTACATCAATAACGCCCAGCGTATTGGCGCGCCTATGCTGATGATGATCAACGCCTACCGCGCGCGGCGCGGGGAAATCGGCAAATAGCTCTCGTGCTGCAATGAAATTTGCCTCACCCCTCATTCGCGGCCGTCTCGTCCGGCGCTACAAACGCTTTCTCGCCGACGTCATTTTGGACGATGGCCGCGAGCTGACAGCCGTGTGCCCCAACACCGGGGCCATGCTCGGTCTCACGGCTCCCGGCAGCATCGTCTGGCTATCGCAGAGCGCTAATCCGGCGCGGAAATACGCGCATACCTGGGAGCTGATCGAGAACGATCTGGGAGCCGGGCCGCAATTGGTCGGCATCAACCCTCAACATCCCAACAAGATCGGGGCCGAAGCTATCGCGGCTGGACGCATCCCAGAACTCGCCGGATTCTCCACCCTAAAGCGCGAAGTCAAATACGGCGTGTCGAGCCGTATCGACATTCTCCTCGATGATCCCGCCAAGGGCCTCGCATACGTCGAGATCAAAAACGTGCATCTGATGCGCAAGGCGGGTTTTGCCGAATTTCCCGATTGCGTGACCGAGCGGGGCGTCAAGCACCTGCGCGAGCTGTCGGCGATGGCGGCACTCGGCCACCGGGCCGTGATGCTCTACCTGATCCAGCGTTCAGACGCCGATCGTCTCTCGATGGCCGCCGACATCGACCCCGTCTATGTCCGCGCATTAGCCACAGCCCGCAAGGCCGGCGTTGAAGCCCTCGCCTACCGTTGCCATATGTCGGTCAACGGCATGGAGCTCGACTGCGCCGTTCCGCTCCGCTGAGGATTGCGACGGTCTCTGCCTCACGGTTTGGTGATCGGCGTTCAACCTCAGGCACTACCGCGGTTTGAAACTTGTGGGGCCGCAGTGACGTAAACTCAGGCAAGACACCTGCAAGATCTCAAGGAGACGTTCTATGTTGTATTCTCGACGCCAATTTGCCGCCGCCGGCGTTGGGCTCACAACGGCGTTGGCCGCACTGCGCGCGCCCGCGCTCGCCGAAAAAATGGAGACCTTTGAAGTGACCAAGACAGATGCCGAATGGCAGAAGATTTTAACACCCGAACAGTTCAACGTGTTGCGCAAGCACGGCACCTAGCGCGCCGGCACGAGCCCACTCGACAAGGTTTATGCACCCGGCACGTATCAATGCGCGGCGTGCGATCTGCCGCTTTACACGTCTGAAACCAAGTTCGACAGCGGTACGGGCTGGCCGAGTTTCTACCAGCCAATCGACACGGCCATTGGCACATCGATCGACAAAAGCCTCTTTTCAACCCGCACGGAAGTTCACTGCAGCCGCTGCGGCGGACATCTCGGCCACGTCTTCGACGACGGCCCCAAGCCGACCGGCAAGCGCTATTGCATGAACGGCGTCGCGATGAAGTTTGCGCCGAAGGCCTGACCTCACGTCCGTCATCGAGGCGCCGTCCTGCGGCGGCGCCTGTTCCTTAGCGAACTTCAATATAAAGCATTTTTTCTCATGTCCCCCGCCTTCAAGCGCCTTGCTTTTTCAGCCCTCGCTCTCGCAGCTGCGGCCGTACCCGCGCTCGCTGGAGCACCTGCCTCTGCCGGCAGTCAAAAACTCGACACGGCGATTTTCGCTAGCGGCTGCTTCTGGTGTTCGGAATCAGATTTCGAAAAGCTGCCGGGCGTCAAGTCGGCCGTTTCGGGTTATACGGGCGGCACACTCAAGAACCCTAAATACGAGCAGGTCGGTGACGGCGGCACCGGCCACACGGAAGCCGTCGAAGTCAAATTCGATCCGGCCCAAGTCAGTTATCAGTCGCTCGTCGACTTTTTCTGGCGCCACACTGACGTGGTCGATGGCGGCGGCCAGTTCTGCGATCGCGGCAGCCAGTATCGTCCGGCGATCTTCACATTGAGCGCCGATCAGAAGCGGATCGCGCAGGACAGCAAGGCGGCACTCGACAAGAGCGGCGTGCTGCCCAAGCCCGTCGCCGTCGAAATCACGGATGCGACGACGTTCTATCCGGCCGAAGATTATCACCAGGACTATTACAAAACACATGCGATCAAATACAATTTCTACCGCCAAGGCTGCGGTCGCGACGCGCGGTTAAATGCGCTCTGGGGCAAAGTCGCGGGGCATTGAGCTAAACTTTCCCCTCTCTCCTCCTGATGGTGTGGACGGCCCCTCTGGTGATTCGTCTCAAACGATCACCCTATCGCACTCAGATGGAGCCGCCCACACCATCATTTTGAATTTTGGCAGCAGCGCTTGCCGCACTTGCCCTCCTCCCTGTGTCCGACCGGCCTGGAGTGTCAGTTCTTAGAAAACGAAATCCGGCTCGCCGGCTATCAGTTCGGAATAACCGACGACAAAGAAGACGCCTGTGCCGTAGTCAACTTCCGCACCATTGCCAAAGCCGAAGTCGGCGACGTCGGTCACGGTGACGTCGGTAAAGTCGAACGCCAGCGCGACGCCGCGCAGATTAAAGTGCTCAGTCGCATCGTCGTAGTCGAAGATCACGTCGTCATACCCGCCCGGAGCGTTGACGTTGAGGCGCCCACCGTCGCCGTCGGAGAAAAAGAACTCGTCTTTGCCGGCTTCTCCGGACATGTAGTCCGACCCAGCATCGCCGACGAGATTGTCGTCATCATTTCCGCCGAGCATGACGGCGTTTCCGGCGCCGTCCGAGAGGGTGTCGAAACCGGCGCCGCCCGATAAAGTGTGGATCGACCCCGTATCGGCAACACCGTTAGTGACGAGCACGTCGTCGCCGTTGCCGCCGTAGAGAGCGCTCGATGAATTCGCGGCGGCGCTCAGGGCATCGTTGCCGTCGCCGCCATGGATCGTGTCTTGCCCCGCGCCACCTGAAATGAAGTCGTTGCCGGCATCACCAGACAGAAAGTCGTTGTCCTCGCCGCCTGAGATATCGTCATTGCCGTCGCCGCCATAAATGACGTCGGCACCTTCATCCCCCGCCAGCACGTCATCGCCCAATCCGCCCAACAGGGTGTCGACACCCGCGCCGCCTGAGGCGTTGTCGTTGCCAATTCCGCCATCGATAAAGTCGTTGTCCGCCCCGCCTTGGAGGATGTCGTTGCCAACGCCGCCTTACAGCGTGTCATTGCCAGCGTCGCCGAAAATCTGGTCGTGACCCTTGCCGCCGTCGATCAAATCGACGCCGCCCTTGCCGCGAAGGGTATCGTTGCCGCCGAGCCCGAAGAGCTGATCCGCACGGTTGGTGCCGTTGATTGGCTCGTTGCCGTTCGTACCTCTCTTGCGGGCCATTCGATGTCTCCAGACCGCTCGTGGAAATGTCACCCGTTGGCATAAGTCACCAGGGCGCTAGAAGGAGCGGTGCGGATAGACAATACCGATGTTTGGTAAAATAAGTGTCGCGTTAAGTTACGTTTACAATCAGCGGCGGACGACGTGACTAGAGCAGACACTGTCAAAGCTGCGTTCCGCAAATCGCGCGGTCGAATTCCTTCACGGGTTGCAGCCCAAGACTGGGAAGAACCGGTCATGACCAGAAAAGCCAACAACCAAATCCGCCACAGCAACCAAGCGGCGGACATAGACTGTCCGCTTCACTTGGAACGGCATCGTCCTGTCGGTCCGGCATCAGCCGGACTACATCGCCAAGGGCTGGGATCACATCGAATTGCGCGTGGTGGTGCCGAAGGGTGCCATCTTGCCGATTACACCAACTGGCTATCTCTCGCACTTCCTCACGCCGGACGACTTGAGAATAGCTGGTGGGCCAAATGCTTTTTTCACAGCGTGGCTGAACGCGAGTCGAAAACAAAGAAATGGAAAGCCAACGACCTCAAATCGCGGCAGGGCGACTTGTTCGTTTGGACCGGCCCCGGCATCTCGTGAATTCTCAAAAGGTCCCACCACAGCTCCCGTCCCGGGGCATTCGAGAGTGGCACGAACAGAGGGTGAGCCAATTTCGTCTGAGGGTCGCGCTGCAGCAACTATTTTATTTTGTTGGATATATTGGCGCGCCCGGAAGGATTCGAACCTCCGACCCCCAGATTCGT
The DNA here is from genome assembly GCA_031414095.1 of Hyphomicrobium sp. Lineage (GTDB taxonomy): Bacteria > Pseudomonadota > Alphaproteobacteria > Rhizobiales > Hyphomicrobiaceae > JANNFX01. The sequence continues at coordinate 8,716 of JANNUW010000005.1, forward strand.
AGTCTGGTGCTCTATCCAGCTGAGCTACGGGCGC
>JANNUW010000006.1:0-5752 GCA_031414095.1 Hyphomicrobium sp.
CCGCAACATCGCTCGCCACTGCAAACGCGAGCGGCGGCCGGCTCCTATCTCCCCGTGGATGGCGGCCGGCGCGCGGAACGCGTGTCGCCATGCACAAACAAAAAGGGCCGCCCTTCGGCAGCCCTTCCCGTTTAGATGTGGCCTTTTAGATTAGGCCGCTTCAACTCTGAAGACCGTCGGTTTTTTGTCCTCCTCGGCTTCCAGTCCGGACCGCAATGCGATCCCGATATAGCGAACTCGTCCTGCAACTTTGGCTTTCTGCACACCGAGATCACCGAACTCACGACCGAATGTCGGTAGAGCGAGCGGCTCCTTCGTCTGTTCTTCACACCATGCACAATACTCTTCGTACAATGCCGTTGCAGTGAGACTGGACCCGTCTTGGGTGTCGACCTTCTCCTTGTAGAAGCGCTCCACATCTGTTTCGGGAGCAACGAGGCGTTGAGGCGCGGGAGCCGTCTTGTTGTCGTTGGCTCCCGATCGCGGCTTGGCAATCTGCACAGAGGCCGGGGTCTGAACCGGCTGCACGGCCACCGCTGCCACAGCGGTGTTATTGGAAGCCATGCTCGCCATCTTGGGCGCGCTCGGAGCTTCACGATCATAAAGCCGCCACTGACTGAAGGCGACGTACATCCCAAAGCCGGAACCGACTTCGAGCAGCAGGGCGATAAAGATCGTCATCGCCATCTGCACTTTTTCGACACCAAGTCCGGTCAGCTTCGCGAGAACCGCGGCTTGCGGATCGGCTTCGGCCATAACAGTCGACCCATTGGCGTGACCAAGTTTAGCCGACACTTCCGCGATGCGGACCTCTAGCAGCTTGGCTTCATCGGCCGACGCGAGTTCGGCGAGCCAAGCACTATGCTGCTGGCAGAAGTCGCGGCCTTGTTTGCCGGTGACGTCGGTGCAGCCCTTGGTCCAACCCCAAGGGCGCTGGTTCTTGGCGTTATCGATGTCAGCATGAACAGCGGCGCTCGGACGATGCTGCGGAATCCAGGACAGTTGATCCTGGGCGCGCTTCAGATCGCCTCGCATATCCTTGTAGCTCTGCGCATCGACGGCTCGCTGGCCAGCCGTGTCGAACCGGTTCAAAGCCGCGTGCCCGAGGGCCGAGGTCAGTGAGTAGGCCGTAACGACCGTCCATAAGACAGCGGAAGCTGCCGCCTGCGACCACATCTTGTTTCGGATCGCTGCAAAGAAGAAGAACGGCACGAGCGCTTTCATGCAGTCTGCGGCAGCCGAAGCTGAGCCGTAGATCATGCCGTCGAACTCGGTTCTTCCTAGTTGATATCCAAAACGCCAGTTCATTGCAGCTGATACGGCAAGTAGAACGCCGGCTGCAAGAACGCCCAAACCACCTAGTAGGTGTCTCATTTCCCTCTCCATTGCGGAGAGCCGAATACGAAAAACAGATTGCGGCTCTTAGAACCTTCTCCAGTCTGAGAATCACCTGCCAACGCGAAACTGACCTGGTCTGCGTAAATCGATCGTCTTATCGGCTGTGAGCTCCGGCCCATCCCCAAATGGACACCGGCAACCAATCGAACAGTCAAAAATGCGAACCAAGAAGAGCGGAGATTTGCGAGATATTCCCAAGGTATGCACAGCTTAGATCGCCGCTCGATCCATCTGCATAAAACTTAGGCACATCCGAAAGCCGTGTGCGTGACAAACGCGGCACACAACACCTCAGTGGCAGAGGCTATGCGATTCGATTGGATTTGTTAAGGGAATCGGGCCTCGACAACTCAAGAGGACGGGCCTGGCTCTTTTTTGCACCATTCCGGGACGGGCTTTGGGCACACGTTATCCACAGACCCATGGACTTCTTTACGTTTTTGTCCCCAGGCCGCCGGGATAACTTCACCCGAGCTTTGATCCGAAGTCTGTATAACTGCGCGCGATTAGTCACACCTCGATAGATTTGGCGCCGATCACGCCTTGTTGTGTGTGCCACCCCTTCTCAAGCCGCCGATTTGTGAGGTATAGAGATATTTGTTTCCGCAGACTGGAGCGTTGTCCTGATTTTCCAGGCATTCTATGATCTTTTGCGCTTGTATTTGAGCAGGTTGACGATTGTAGGACGCGGGACCTCTCGACGCGGATCACGAGGGGCATCTGTGCAGCGGCTGGCTTTGGACTAGGATGGCTTTGTCATGAGTCGCCACGTTCGGATGGGCATTGAAATTGCAATCCTACCCTTCGCAATACCGGCGTGAGAGCGTCGGCATAAGTGCTTCGATCGGTCGTGAGCGGACGAATTGGAACGGGCGCGGAGCGCCGGCAGTTAGGTTTTTTGGATTATAAGGTAAAGTGCGGCGGCGTCGGCAGCGGTACTGGTCACGCTAGGCGCCGTTAGTGCCGGAGTTAAGTGGCATCGGACTGAGGGAGTTTGGGTGATATGCGTAAGCTCTTGGGACTCATACTCGCGGTTGCAGGTGCCTTGTTCGCGCGCGCGGCTTATGAGAATGCGCCCACCCATCGTGAAGATCAGCTCGCGGCTGTCACGCGCATCCTGACCAATCCTGGCGTGATGGCAGCCCCGCTGCCAAGTTCGGTCGTGACGCCCGCAGCGCCCACGCCCGTCGATTCGCGCGCCGCTGCGCCGGTCAAAACCGCGTTGTCGGTGCCCGCGTCACCGGCGCGGCCCGTCGAAACCGTCGAGCGTGGCGCCGTTGCAACGACCACCACAGCTTGGCAGACGCCGGTTGCCGCTGACACTCCCCGGCCGGGCACGACTGCCGCTATCAGTTCGCCAGTTCCCGCCAACAGCAGCGCGCGATACGAACTGGTGCGTGCCATTCAAGGCGAGTTGAAGCGTTTGGGCTGCTATTCCGGTGACGTGCACGGCACATGGAGCGCGAGTTCCAAGCGGGCTTTGCTTTCATTCATGGACCGGGTCAATGCATCGCTTCCGGCCGAGCAGCCCGATTATATCCAGCTGACCTTGCTGCAAAATCAAGGCGCTGCCGTTTGCGGCCGCGATTGTCCTAAGGGGCAGGCACAGGGTGATGGAGGCCGCTGCGTCCCCAACGCTATTCTCGCGCGCGCCGAGTTGAAAAAGACCGGCGACGAATCGGCAACGGGCTGGGCGGCCCAGACGACTGTCGCGGCGCCGACGGACTCAGAAGATCGGCGGCCGGAGAGCGGCAGTCAAAATCGACAGCCAGTGGCGCCGGAGCAACTGCCTTGGGCTAGCCAACTGATTGTGACCGCACCGGCGCGCCCTAATAACGATCACGCGACCGTAGCGGCCGTCGAACCGATCCGGCGGCCGGTTCCGGCTGGCCGGATGTCGGTCGGCGGACCGCTCCCGCCAACGATTGATCAAGGTCCCGCAACTTTGCCGGCAGGTGCCGGATCTCAACGGCTGGCACGTCTCGACGAACCGTTGAACCCCCGTGAGGAACCTGACGATCAAGCCAGCGATGCGACCAACGACGGCACAGACGACGGCGTAGAAAAAGTGTTCACCGTTGACCCCGCCTCGCCGAACCGCGCCCAGACTGCCCGGCCGAGCACCCGTCGTATCGAAGCCCCAGCCGCCGCGCCCAACAGCTTTGTCGCACCGCACATCGTAGCGCAGCCGCGCGTCCGGGCGGCCGTACCCCGGTATTATGCGCCGCGACCGCAGCGGGTCGCAGCGCGTCCGCAGCGTCAGCGCGTGTCACCTTTCCGGCAGCGCTCGGTGCAAAGCCTGTTCACACACCCGCTTGGCCGCCTGTAGATACTGCCGGGTCTGGCGTTCGCGTAGTCGTGTCCGAATGGGCCTGATTGTCCGGCGGCCATTGACCGGGCGGCGGGTTGGAGTTTTGCATGATCCACTCGAGATAAGCCGAGCGCGTTTTGATGATCATGACGACTTCGCTGGCGCGTTCGATGGTGCCTTCCCAGCGGTAGACCGAGGTCACGCCGGGCCAAATGTTTACACACGCACACAGGTCCCGGCGCACCAGATCCTCACCGGCTTTTTCAGCGGCGCCGATTTCGGGAAAGGTGCAGTAAATTAGGACTGGCTTGACGGTCTCTGGCACCAGATGCCTCGCCTGTTTGTTCCCGCCACACCACCTAGCGCTTATCGCATTGAACGTGATTAAACCTGTGGCTTCTGGGGCCGTGGGGATCCCAGAGGCAGCGATTATACTCGACCGTCGCGCGTATCGTCCTTAGTGATGAACCGCCGTGCTCTGCCTCCACCCTCATTTTCCACCACCATGACCAAAATCAAATCGAAATTTGAAAAAATCGCGTTTGTGGCGAGCGACGTGCCGGAGGCGCGCGATGCGCTGGCCGATCTCGAAGCGCTATATGGCAGTGTGCAGGCCTCGGAGGCCGACGCAGTCGTGGCCCTTGGCGGCGACGGACTGATGCTCCAAACGCTGCATCGCTTCATCAACGATCGCATCCCCATTTACGGGATGAACCGCGGCTCGGTCGGCTTTCTGATGAACGAATTCAAGATCGAGGGCCTGCGCGAGCGTCTGATGCAGGCCGAAATCAGCCGCGTGCATCCGTTGTCGATGGTCGCCTACGATGCCGCCGGCAAGGCACGCAAAGCGCTTGCCATCAACGAAGTCTCGCTGTTCCGCGAGCGCCATCAGGCCGCCAAGCTCGCGATCTCCATCGACGGCAAAGTGCGCTTAGAGGAACTGATTTGCGACGGTATACTGGTCGCAACGCCAGCCGGCTCCACCGCTTATAACCTGTCCGCTTATGGACCTATCCTGCCGATCAACGCCGCCCTCCTGGCGCTCACCGCCATCAGCCCCTTCCGTCCGAGGCGCTGGCGTGGGGCGCTGTTGCCAAATAAGGCGCGCATCTCAATTCAAGTTCTTGAAGCCGATAAGCGCCCCGTGAGCGCGGTCGCCGATCATGTCGAAATGCGCCATGTCGTGCGTGTTGAAGTCGAGCAGGCGCGCAGTGTCGATCTGTTTATGATGTTTGATCCCGGTCACAGCCTGGACGAACGTATTCTATCCGAGCAATTCCGGTACTGAGCGGGGCGCCTTCAATTGGCGCGTTGCACGTGTGCAACCCACGCGTCGGGCCGCACTTCGAGTGTTGCGAGCTGTTCGCTTTCCACTGCCGCACTGCGCTCCAAATCGGCAATGACACCGCGCAATGGCGCCGCACGATCGACCTGGAGGTGCGCGGCGCTTACCATCACTTTTGTGGTTGCCATCCCCGATACTGCCTTCGCGGGCGTGCGAGCCGCAGTGACAAAGCCTTCGGCGCCATCGGGCAGACGCTGGTAGAAATCGGCGATTGTCAGGCCCCGGGTCGTGATTTCTGGAAAGACCGCGGTGATTTCCGGCAAGGTCTCGGCGATCAGCGCGGCCGGCTGCTTTTGCAGCAGGCCGTATAGCTGTGCTGCGAGTTCAAGACCCAAAACGTGAGCAGCGTAGAGTTCTTTGACGCCGGGAGATTGGCCGAGCCGGCGGCGCAGTTCGACGAAATGATAGCGGGCGAGGTCGACGGCCACGGCGTGGGCGGGAGCGGCATGGCGGCGAGCCTTCAGAATTTCCTGACGCTCAGCGAGGATCGGCACGTAAATGCGCCCGCCGCTCGTCGTGAAAATGCGATCGCGAAAGGCCCCGACGCTGGTGCCTCCAAAGCCCTTGTGCAGAGCGGCGAGCCAGACGGCATCACTGAAGCCATACGAGACTTCGCTCTCGGTGCGCGGCGCGATCCGCGGGTCGGGGCTTGCTGGCTCTTGTCCGGCGACGACCGCGCTCAAAACCATAACGAGATG
>JANNUW010000007.1:0-8400 GCA_031414095.1 Hyphomicrobium sp.
GTTCGGCAACGGCCAGAGCACGGCGAAGTGCAGGTGACCTAACAGTGAGCGGTGCCTTGTCGCTCGCGCTTTTACTGTTTGCGGTTCAACCACCTGCATCGGCGCAAGAGCAGAAGGACAACGCCGGCGAGTTGGCGTTCAATGGCACGTGCGGTACCTGTCATGTGCTGCGGCCCGACGACAATCGGCTGGGGCCTACGTTAAACGGCGTCATCGGACGCAAGGCTGGCTCCGTCGCCAGCTATGGCAATTACTCGACATCGATGAAAAGCGCCAATATCGTCTGGGACGAGGCAACTCTCGACAAATTTATGGAAAATCCAGAGGCCGTCGTGCCAGGCAACAACATGAAGCCCTACGCTGGCACGGCCAGCGCCGACGCACGGGCAAAGATCATCGCGTTTTTGATGGCCTGCAATCAGTGCGGGCCAGAATGCCCCGCACCGAAGAAATGCACGCCAGCAGCTCCAGGCGGCGAGTAATCAACCCGGCGGCGGGCCGAACACCAGCACCGCATTCAGCCCGCCGAATGCGAACGAATTCGACATTGTGTAGCCGACCTTCATCGGACGGCCGGCATTGGGCACATAATCGAGATCGCAATCGGGGTCGGGCTCCGTCAGCCCAATCGTTGGCGGCACCCACTGCTCCTGCATCGCCTTGATGCAGGCAACGGCCTCGATGCCGCCGCCCGCGCCGAGCGGATGGCCGTGCATAGACTTCGTCGACGAGATGGCGAGCTTGTAGGCGTGCTTGCCAAACAGGTCCTTGATGGCGTTGGTTTCGTTCTTGTCGTTGATGGTCGTCGCGGTGCCGTGGGCATTCAGGTAGTCGATCTTCATCGGCGGAAGCTTGGCGTCCTGCAACGCGAGCCGCATGGCTTCACGCGGGCCCTCCATGTCGGGGTTGACCATTTCTTTGGCGTCCGACGTCATGCCATAGCCGCACAGCTCGGCCAGAATCGTTGCGCCGCGGTTTTTTGCATGCTCGTATTCTTCAAGAACCAGGATGCCGGCGCCTTCGCTGAGCACGGTGCCGTTGCGGTTTTTGGAGAACGGGAAACAGCCTTCGGGTGACAGCACGTGCAACGCCTGCCAAGCCTTCATGGTGCCGTAGTTGATGACCGATTCAGCCGCTCCGGCAATCGCGACGTCAACCAGGCCGTGCTGGATGTAGTCGCGCGCAATGCCAATGGCGTGCGTTGCCGTTGAGCAGGCCGAGCAGGTGGCGAATGTTGGACCCTTGACGCCGAACTCGATACCGACGTGCGCCGACGCCGACGAGCCGATAATGCGCAGCAACGTGAGTGGATGGGTGGCCCGCTTGTTCTCGATGAAGAGGTCGCGGTAGGCCTTCTCGTAGGTCGTGAGGCCGCCCGCCCCCGAACCGATGATGCAGGCGGTGCGATAGGCGTTGTCGAACGGAATTGGCAGACCAGATTGTTTGATGGCCTCGTCGGCCGCCGCAGCCGCGAACCACGAGTAGCGGTCTGCGTGCATCACGATCTTATCGCGCACGAAGTGTTTGAGGCGCGCCTTGTGATCGAAATTCTTGATCTGAGCGGCGATCAGAATCTTCAGATCCTCGAGCGGAAAACCGCCCAGTTCCGAGACGCCACTTTTGCCGGCCTGCAATGAAGCCCAGAATTCGTCGACGGTCGTGCCGATGGGGGTGACGACGCCGGTGCCGGTGACGACCACGCGTCGCGTGCCGTGCGATTGTGCCATATCTTTTCGCCCTAAAAATGACGAAGCGCGAAACCGGGGACGGTTCGCGCTTACGCCAGGATACAGTCGTTCTTGAAGGCCGGTTTACTTGAAGGCTGGATGCGCTTGCAAGCCGGTCCAACCGGGCAAGCGCTTTACGCGCTCGCGGCCGTCGGGCCAGATGCCATCAGGCCTTTGACTTTTTCAACAACAGACCCGACGGTCTTGAAATCCTGCACGTCTTCGTTGGCGTTATAAGGAATTTCAACGCCGAAAGTGTCTTCGATGTCGAACACGATCATGGCCAGATCGAGGGATTCGATCTTGAGATCCGTCAAAGCCGTCGAAAGCGAAATATCGTCTCTCGGTTCCTTCATGTGCTTCTTCAGGATATCGACGATCTTCGTAGCGACTTCGTCCATCTAAATTCTCCAAACGTGGTCGTAACCGTATGCCTTGAGGTCCGCCGTTGCCGATCTATCGAGCGCACAGCCGCGATTTGTGAAGCTTTGGCCTCAGCACGCACCATTTCTATCAGCCATCTCTATGAGTATGGGTCGTACATGGTTACGGTCACCCTACTAAACGAGGGCATTGACCCTAACAAGTTGTCGTGTCCCATATCCTTAAAGTCCCGCAAAGTCTAGTTGGCGGGCTCGGCAACTCCACGGGAAGCGATGTCATTCGCCCGCCGCGGTGTCCCGCGCCAACACAAATCGTCCCGCCACCGAGGCCTGTTGCTCAACCTTATTCAAAAATCGTGCCTCCCGCGCCATGCGGCAGTTACGCAGTTATAATTTTGATTTTCTCAAGGCGGCGTTGCGTGCGTATGATGCTGACGTTGATTCAGCCCCGTTGCGACTCTATATTTCACAATTAACATATTGAAATGCATTAGTTATTGGATAGCAACCGCAAAACTGCCGACGTGCAACAGCTGGGGGAGTTCGAAATGTCCACCATGGGCGAAATGTCACCAGCCGACCGGCCGCAGCCGTGGCTTTGCAGTTATCCCACCGGAGTAGACTGGCACCAGACCTATCCGCCGCGGCCGCTTTTTGCGCTTTTGGACGACGCGAGCGCTGCCTACGGCGCCCGTCCGTGCACCAGTTTCGAAGGCCGCACCCTCACCTACGCTGAGATCAGCGCCCTGGTGAACGAAGCCGCCGCAGGTCTGCAACGGCTGGGCGTGACAAAGGGTACGAAGGTCGGGTTGTTTCTACCCAATAGCCCGACCTTTATCGTCTACTATTACGCGGTGCTCAAGGCTGGCGGCACCGTCGTCAATTTCAACCCGCTCTACACGATCGAAGAGCTCAGCTTCCAAATCAAAGACAGCGATACGAGCCTGATGATCACGCTCGATCTCAAGCTGCTGTTCGATAAGATCGACACGCTCCTGGGCAGCGGGACTCTCGCGAAGGTCATTGTGGCACCGTTCGCTTCGCTTTTGCCCGCTTACAAAGCGCCGCTCTTCAAACTCTTCAAGTCAAAATTGCGCGCCAAGCCAGCGGCGTCAAAAAACCGGGCTAAAATCATTCTCGAGAGCGAACTCCTGAGCGGCCACTCGACCTTCCGGCCGGCAACCATCGACCCCCTGACCGATGTCGCTGTCCTGCAGTATACCGGCGGCACCACCGGAACGCCCAAGGGCGCGATGCTGACTCACGCGAACGTTTATACCAACACGTTGCAGGTGGTCGCCTGGGCGCCGGAACTGAAACAAGGCGAAGAGCGCGTGCTGGGCGTGCTGCCGTTTTTCCACGTCTTCGCCATGACGGTCGTCATGAATTTCGGCATCGCGAAGGCGGCCGAAATCATCATCATGCCGCGCTTCCAACTGAACGACGCCTTAGCGCTCATTCACAAGCGCCGCCCCACCATCATGCCGGGCGTGCCGACGCTGTTTAGTGCCATCGCCAACCACCCCAAGGTCAAAGAGTTCACGCTGACGTCGCTCCGGTTTTGCCTCTCGGGAGGCGCTCCGCTTATGCTCGACGTCAAACAATCGTTCGAGCGCGCCACCGGCTGCACGCTGATCGAAGGTTACGGACTGTCGGAGGCCTCGCCGGTTGTCACCTGCAATCCGCTGCAAGGCGCGCCTAAACCGGGCTCGATCGGCCTGCCGCTGCCCGGCACCGTCATTACGCTGCGCGATCCAGCCGAACCGATGCGGGAAGCGCCACCTGGCGAACGAGGAGAGATTTGCGTGCAAGGCCCACAGGTCATGCTCGGCTATTATAACAAGCCGCAAGAAACCGCTCAGCAATTTGCCGGACCGCATCTGCGCACTGGCGACGTCGGCACCATGGATGCCGACGGCTATTTCTACATCGTCGACCGCATCAAGGACTTGATCATCTCCAATGGCTACAACGTCTATCCGCGCCGCATCGAAGAGGCAATTTCCGGGCACCCGGCCGTCGAGGAAGTCATTGTCATCGGCATTCCTGACGCAAAGCGCGGTGAAGCTCCCAAAGCGTTCATCAAACTGAAGGCTGGGCAGCAAGCGTCCGCAGCCGATATCTTGCATCATTTGCAGCCAAAACTCGCCGCTATGGAGCATCCAGCCGCCGTCGAGTTCCGCGACACCCTGCCTAAAACCATGATCGGCAAACTGTCGAAAAAAGAGCTGAAGGAAGAGGAAGCTTTAAAGCGGAGCGGTGGGTGACGCGCGTTCGGGGTCAGACCCAGCGGGTCTGACCCTGACCTTTCTAGCGCTCTATGATGGCCGCGACGCCCATGCCGCCGGCGGTGCATACTGAGATGAGCCCGCGCCCGCTGCCTTTGGTCTCCAGCAGCTTGGCGAGGTTTGCCGCGATCCGCGCGCCGGTCGCGGCGAACGGATGCCCGACCGCGAGCGACGAACCTTTGACATTCATCTTGGTGCGGTCGATGGAGCCGAGCGGCGTATGGCGGCCGAGATGTTTCTTGCAATACTCAGCGCTTTCCCACGCCTTCAACGTGCACAGCACTTGCGCGGCAAAGGCCTCGTGAATTTCATAGAAGTCGAAGTCCTGCAGCGACAGCCCGGCACGATCGAGCATCTTCGAAACGGCGGTGGCAGGCGCCATCAACAGCCCTTCGCCAGCCACGAAATCATTGCCCCAGTGCTGCCCAAAGGTCAGGTACGCTTGCACAGGAAGCCCGCGCTCCTTGGCCCAGTCTTCGCTGGCGAGCAGGACCGATGAGGCTCCGTCGGTCAGCGGCGTCGAGTTGCCCGCGGTCAGAGTGCCTCGCGCGCTCTTGTCGAACGCAGTTTTAAGCGTTGAAAGTTTTTCAAGGCTGATGTCAGGCCGCAGATTGTTGTCGCGATAGACGCCCGCGCACGGCACGATCAGATCGTCCATCCAGCCTTCGTCGTAGGCTTTCGCCGCCATCTGATGGCTCTCGATCGCCAGCTGATCCTGATCGGCGCGGCTGATGCCCCACTCCTGCGCCATCAGTTCACAGTGCTCGCCCATGCCAAGGCCCGTGCGCGGCTCGCGCACCATGGGCGGCTGGGGCGTCAGTTCGCCGGGCGTAAAGCCCTTGAACACGCGCACCTTGTCCATGGTGGAACGCTGCTGACCGACCTGCACGAGCCGGGTTGCGAACTTTTTCGAAAACACGATCGGCGCGTCTGATGTTGTATCAGAGCCGCACGCGATGCCGCTGTCGATTTCGCCAGTCGCGATCTTGGCACCGATGCCGAGCGCCGCCTGCAAACTCGTGCCGCAGGCTTGTTGCATGGTGACGCCCGGCGTCGACGTTGCGAGCTTGGTCGAGAGCAGAGCTTCGCGCGTCAGATTGAAGTCTTTGGAATGCGTGACGACGGCGCCGCCGACCACTTCCCCGATGTGCTGATCCTTGAGGCTATACTTATCGACGAGGCCGTCGAGGGCCGCCGTCATCATGTCGAGGTTGGACAGGTCGGCGTAGAGCGTGTTCGATCGGCAGAACGGAATTCGCGATCCGCCAATCACCGCGATGCGCTTCAAAGTCTGGGCCATCGTTCGTTCGCTCCTAAAATCACATCTGTCTTTGATGCCGTCAACATCAAGCTACTCACGAACAGTCTCTACTTTATCCGTCATCCCGGCGCAGGCCAGGATCTGCCCATGAATGCTAACTGGCATTGTGTTTACTTTGCCCAAAACGAAAAGCAGAGCGTCAGCGAAATCTTGGACGGGTCGCGGCCTTCGCCGGCATGACGTGTGTGGGGAGATCGGGTTTCCAGCGATTGTCATCACTCGTTGCAAGATCAAACCTGTCAAATTCACAGCCGTTTCCTGAATGTCCAAGCTTCTAATCGGCACGCGAGAACGGAACCTGTCACGCACCCTTCTCGCCTTGTTGCTTCCAATAGAGCGGGCCGCCGCGGAAGGGGGCGAAGCCGGTGCCGAAGATCATGCCGGCATCGACCAAATCGGCGTTGGCGACGACTCCCTCATCGAGACTGCGCTGTGCTTCACTCAGCATGGGCGCGACGAGTTCGCGGCCGAGCGTATCGAGCTCAAATCGCGAAAATTCGGTTTTTGATTTGACGGCCTTGCCGTCTTTCCAGACGTAAAACCCCTCGCCCGATTTCTTGCCGAGCCGCCCTGACGCGACCAGCCGGTCGAGCCGTGTTTCGCCCGTCGTCGTCGCGCCCAGCGTCTTGGCGACATGGGCGCAGATATCGAGGCCGACGTTGTCGGCCAGCTCGATCGGTCCCATCGGCATGCCGAACTGGCGTGCGGCCTCGTCGATCTTTTCTTTGTCCTCGCCCTCTTCCAGCCGCTTCATGGCCGCGAACATGTAAGGCGTCAGCACGGCGTTGACGAGGAAACCCGGCACGTCCTTGGTGATCAGCGGGAACTTGTCGATGGCCGTGACGAAAGCGGCTCCCTTGCCGGCTTCGTCTTCGCGCGTGCCCGAGCCGCGCACCACTTCCACGAGCGGCATTTGCGCCACCGGCGAGAAGAAGTGCAGCCCGATCAGGCGGCCGGGGTCGGCCAACGGCTTGGCGATGTCTTCGAGCTTCAACGACGACGTGTTGGTCGCCATCACGGCGCCGGGCTTCATCTTTTTCTCAAGGTCGGCAAACAATTTCTGCTTGATGTCGAGACGCTCGACGATGGCTTCGATGACGACGTCGGCGCGGCTGATGCCGTGGCCGTCGGGATCGGCGATGAGCCGTGCCTTGGCCGCATCACGCAGCGCCTTTGTTTTGAATTTGCGCGCAATCAGTTTGCCCTGCGCCTTGATGCCATTCGCCAGCTGTTCGGCTGAAATATCCTGTAGCGTGACTTCCATGCCGGCGGCGACGCATACGCCCGCGATGTCGGCACCCATGGTTCCCGCACCGATGACATGCACACGCGCCGGTTTCCAGGTGAGCCCCTTGGGCGCCTGCGCCTTTAACGCTTCCGACAATTTGAACACGCGGCGCAGGCTGCGCGATTGATCCGATACGATCAGCGGCGCAAAGGCCGGCGTCTCGCCCACTTTCATAGCCTCAAGGTCGCCGCCGTGCTTTTCGAACAGATCGATCAGACGGAAGGGCGCGGGATAATGATCCTCGCGCGCTCTCTTTTTGGTCTCCGAACGCATCTTGGCCGCAAGTGCGGCGCGCATCGGCCACATCCCGAGCGCCGCCTTGGCGAATGGCGCGGGCTTCGATTTGCGCTTTTGCAAAACCGCTTTGCGCGCAGCCCAGTGCAGGTTGCCTTTGGTCGCCACTAGCTCGTCGATCAACCCCATGCCTTTTGCAGCCGGCCCGCTGATCATTGAGCCGGTCAGCATGATCTGCATGGCCGAGACGGGACCAGCCTGCCGGATTGACCGCGCGGTGCCGTTGAAGCCTGGAAAAATCCCGAGCTTTACTTCTGGAAAGCCGACTTTCGTCGAAGGGTCGCGCGTGGCGATGCGATAGTGACACGCGAGAATGAGTTCGAGCCCGCCACCGACGCACACGCCGTGAACGGTGGCGATCACCGGCACTTTCAAATTCTCGATGCGATTGAGCAGCGCATTGACGGGGCGCAGCTGCTCGATCACCTGGGCCTCAGAGGTCAGCTGTTCGAACTCGTTGATGTCAGCACCGACGATGGTCGTGCGCTCTTTGCCCGATTGCAGCACGAGGCCGATGATCTCGCCCGCGCGCGCGGCGGTCTCGGCGGAATCGATGATCTTCCCCAGTTCTTGGATGGGACGCCGGCCCAGCGCATTTGCGCTCTGGCCCTCACGGTCGAAGGTCGCCCATGCGATCTGCTCGCTGTCGATTTCAAGGCGCCAATCATGCAAACCCAGGTCAACCACCGGCATTGCACTTAATCTCCTGGAAAAATTGCATGACTAAACAACGATGGTTTCGGCAACCCGCGAATTGTGACCCAGCGGCGCTGCCGGCTCATAGTGTGGTCTCAGCTCGTTGGGGTCGAAGTGATCGACGGCGATGACCCGGGCCACGAGCATTTCAACGTCTTTCAACAGAATGGCTTCGCTTTCGGTGACGATCCCTTTAGCCGCTGCGTCACCGATCCAGTCGAGGCCGTGATAGCGGCGGATGGTGCCGGCCCGGATGGCACGGTCCAACTTCTTTTCAGCGGGTTCAGCAGCGACGACTTTCAACAGCGTGAGTTCGAGAAGACCCGTCGCATCGTCGGGGTTTTTGGAGATGAAGATATCGCGCGTTAGACGATCGCGCACATCACCGGGTTCGGTTGCAAGG
>JANNUW010000008.1:0-4264 GCA_031414095.1 Hyphomicrobium sp.
TGGCGCGCACGACTTCCGCATTGCGCCTTGTCGCTTCACCGAAGACAAGGCGGTCCGAGCCGCTTTTGGCCGCCGCTTTCATGGGAGCGGACGTGCGAATGTCGGTCAGCAGCGTCATGCAGATCAGCAGCATGGCGCCAACGAACGAGAAGAGACCTAGCAACGGATGCAGCAGAAACACGACGCCCAGATAGATCGGCACCCATGGAATATCGAAGAACGCGGTCGGCCCCAATCCTGAAAGAAAGTTCCGGATCTGATCGAGATCGCGCACCGGCTGCAATCCATCGCTGCCCTGGCGGACGCGCAAGGGCAAAATTTGGATGGCGGCAAAGACCCGCTCGCGCAGATCGCTGTCGATGCGTACGCCGACCCGGCTCATGATACGCATGCGAATAAAATCGAGGACGCCGTTGGCCGCATAGAGCAGGAACATCAGCACGGTGAGACCAACCAAGGTCTCAACGCTGCGCGAAGTCAGCACGCGGTCGTAGACCTGGAGCATGTAAAACGAGCCGGTGAGGGCAAGAATGTTGATGACGCCCGAAAACAGGCCCACCCCCAGAAAAATCCCCCGGCATTTATGCAAACTGGCTTCGACCGGCCCTCCAAGGGGCACGCGCTTTGCCATCGGCTTAGTCATTCATCACCCGCTTCTCAGGCCGATCGGCCGGCTCGCATCGTGTCAAAGTTAATACGATAGAATAAATACGATTTTTGACCTGGCATCGACTGTTCCATAAGGCACAGCCCTGTCTGTTGGGCGGCATGACATGGGATGACCCTGACTGCGTCGCAGTAAACTTTGCATTAAGATGCTGCTGGAGCACCGAAATCCAGGCGTCCAACGGCAACTTTTCCGTCCGCGCCCCGCGCGCGCATCTTCGGCGCCTGCTTGGAAAAGATTGATTTTGAGAGTTGCTGGAGCAATCCACCAAGCAATTTCGGATCGCCAATGGCCATGACGATCCAGGGGATGTCGCCCGAGCGCCATTCAGCCGCCTGCAAGCGGGTTGGCTGATCGAGCATGCTCGACAGGCGCTGGTCGACTTCCGGTGACACCATCGCCCACAACACGGCTCCCACGGGCATAACAGCGCCTGTGTCTTTCGATTGCGCCTCGGCGACCGCGAACTGCCCGGTTTGCAATGCGGGCACCACCATCCATTCGAGATCTTGCAGTGTAATTGACTTGTCGGCCGCGCTGCGCATCATGAGGGTGACGATCTCGCCGAACGAGGCGGCGACGTGTTTGGCGGCCATCGCCCGCTTTTTGATTTCATCGGGCGCAAGTTCGGTGCGGACGGAGTCGGTCGCGCGCGTTGCGGCCGGAGCCGCTACCGGAGCCGCCGCTTCGGCGACGGGCGGAACGGGGTCGGGCTTTTTGCTGAAAAACATATGCGTCTCCAGATAGGAGTGTTGTGATATTCGTCAGGTGCCAAATCCAAACTCGGCCAATGCAGGTTAATATACAGCATCATGACGACACGCGCACGAATTGGTAAAAAATCTTTGGGTCACGCTGCTGCTGCCGAAAGCGACGCCGCTTCTCGAGTAGTGATCGATCTGCAAACCTATTTGGCATCATGGAAAAAAGACGAAACGGCGCGCCAGGACGTTGCCGCAGCCGTCATTGAAATCGCGGACGCTTGCATACGCATTGCGGCGCTCGTCAGGCGCGGCGCGCTGGCGGGCGCATTGGGCGGCGTCACGGGTAAACAGAGCGGTGTCGATCCGCAAAAGGCGGTCGATGTCTTGGCCAACGATATTGTGGCCGCCACACTCGCGAACGCACCTGTCGCGTGGCTCGCGTCGGAAGAACTCGACTTACCCTTGGCGATTACAGCCGGTGCGCCGCTTGCGGTCGCGATCGACCCGATCGACGGGTCATCGAACATCGACGCCAATTCCTCGATCGGAACCATCTTCACCGTACTGCCGTCTGCTGGCGATGCCGATGGCCAAGCGAGCTTCCTGCAGGCCGGCACCGCGCAGCTTGCGGCGGGCTTTGCAGTCTATGGTCCCTACACATCCCTGGTGCTGACGGTCGGCGAGGGCACGCATATTTTTACGCTCGATAGCGAGACCAACAGCTTTCTGCATACGGCCGGCCCGATCAGCATTCCCGCAACCACGCGCGAATATGCGATTAATGCTTCCAACTACCGGCATTGGGACGACCCGATCCGAACCTACACCGACGACTTGCTTCAAGGCCGCGAGGGCCCGCGCGGCAAAGACTTCAACATGCGGTGGACGGCATCGCCCGTCGCCGACATCTATCGCATCCTGTCGCGCGGCGGCATTTTCCTCTATCCAGGCGACCTGCGCGACGGCTACGCCCTCGGGCGTCTGCGCCTCGTTTACGAAGCCAATCCGTTCGCATGGATCGTCGAGCAGGCAGGCGGCGCCGCAACCACAGGCCGGCAGCGCATTCTCGACGTCACGCCGACCGCGTTGCATCAGCGCGTGCCCGTAATCGCAGGCTCCAAATCCGAGGTCGACTACGTCGGCCGCCTGCACAGCGACCCGCACAGCCTGGGCGAGCGTTCACCGCTGTTTGGCCGCCGTGGCCTGTTCCGCAGTTGATGCTTGCCAAAACTTAACGCCCCGTGCGCTATGAAGCGAAGAGCTAAAATACCGCGAGGACCCGACGCCACGATGTCTGCAAAACATCCCATAATTTCGGTCACGGGTTCGTCGGGTGCCGGCACGACCTCGGTGCGGCGGACATTCGAGCAGATTTTCCGCCGCGAGAGTATCAACGCTGCTTTCATCGAGGGCGATGCGTTTCATCGCTACGACCGCGCCGCCATGAAGCTCGCCATCGAAGAGGCAACTGCCAAGGGCAACTTACACCTCAGCCATTTCGGCGAGGACACCAATTTGCTCAAAGAGCTCGAAAGCGTTTTTCGCTCCTATGGCGAAATCGGAAGCGGCCGCACGCGCCACTATGTTCACGACGAGCTGGAAGCCGCCGAGTACGGCAGTGCACCGGGCACCTTCACGCCCTGGGAAGACATCCCCTACGGCACCGACCTGTTGTTCTACGAAGGCCTGCATGGCGCCTCGATTACAGGCAAGGTCAACATTCCAAAATATGCCGACCTGCGCATCGGTGTCACGCCTGTCATCAACCTCGAATGGATTCAAAAAATCCACCGCGACAACGAAGTGCGCGGCTATTCGGCCGAAGCCGTGACCGACGTCATTTTGCGGCGTATGCCCGACTACGTGAAATACATCTGCCCGCAATTCACCGAGACCGACATCAACTTTCAGCGCATCCCCACGGTCGACACATCAAACCCGTTTGTGGCCCGCTGGATACCGACGCCCGATGAATCGATGGTGGTGATCAGGTTCAAATCGCCCCGCGGCATTGATTTTCCCTATCTCCTGTCGATGATCCACGACAGCTTCATGTCGCGCGCCAATTGCATCGTCGTGCCCGGCAGCACGCTCGATCTCGCCATGCAGTTGATTTTGACACCGATGATTTTGCAGTTGATCGAGCGCAAGCGCCGGACGTTCTTCTGAGACGCTCTTTTGCGTGAATTGGCATCCATTAAGGGCTCACGGAGCAGCGATTTGTCTGGTAGGGACTAAGGCGAACAGCCAGCAAAGAGACAGCCATGCCCCGCCCGCTCCTGATCGCTCCGTCCATCCTCTCGGCCGACTTTGCGCGGCTCGGCGATGAGGTCCGCGACGTCGATGCCGCGGGCGCCGACTGGATTCATCTCGACGTGATGGACGGACACTTCGTGCCCAACATCACCTTCGGCCCGCCTGTCATCAAGGCGATCCGCGCGGCCAGCCCAAAAATCTTCGATTGTCATTTGATGATTGCGCCAGCCGACGCCTACCTGGCGGCCTTTGCGGATGCCGGCGCCGATATCATCACCGTGCACGCGGAAGCGGGTCCGCATCTCGACCGTTCATTGCAGGCCATCAAAGCGCTCGGCAAAAAAGCTGGCGTGTCGCTCAACCCCTCGACGCCCGAAAGCGTCATCGAGTATGTGCTCGACCGGCTCGATCTCATCTTGCTGATGACGGTCAATCCGGGCTTTGGCGGGCAAGCCTTCATCAAGCCGGTGATTGAAAAGATCGCGCGCGTCAAGGCCATGATCGGCAGCCGGCCCATCGATATTGAAATCGACGGCGGCATCACGCCCGAGACGGCGCCGCTGGTCGTGCGCGCCGGTGCCAACGTTCTTGTCGCTGGATCGGCCGTGTTCAAGGGCGGCGTTAAAGCCGCTTATGC
>JANNUW010000009.1:0-3182 GCA_031414095.1 Hyphomicrobium sp.
GCCAACAACTCCAAGACCGTTCTTGCTGGTGTCATCAACCAGAAGAAGGGCGGCGCTCTGGCAGATGTTGGCGTTCGCAAAGCCTTGAACAATGCGATCGACAAAGACGCGTTGGTGAAAGACGGCCTTGCGGGCTACGGCTCGGTTTTGGCTGCCATGATCCAGCCCGGCCGCGTTGGTCACAACGGTAGCCTGAAGCCCTATGCCTACGATCCCGCCGCGGCCAAAGCCGTGTTCGAGAAAGCAGGCTTGAAGTCGGTGACGATCAAGGGCGGCTCCAAAGCGATTGTCGATTCGATGGCTGCCAGCCTCGCGAAGGCGGGCGTGACAGCTACGGCTCACAGTGGCGATGGCGCGGACTGGGACATCAACCTGGTTGAACACTTCGACTGGTCGCCAGCCTTTGCCGCAGGCGTTGTCTATCGCGAGTTCTTTGCCAAGGACGGCGGTTTCCGCGCGTCCGAGGACAGCTCGGCGTTCGACGCGCTTTATGCAAAAGCCATGGCGAACCCGGATTCGAAGTCTCAGGAAGCTGTGATGCAGGAGATGGAAAAGTGGGCCTATGACACGGCGCCCGCCGTGTTCCTGGCTTCACCCAACCAGCTGTTTGCTGTTTCGAACCGCGTTAAGTTCACGCCTTACGAAACGTGGATGCTGGAACTGGCCGAAACGTCGGTTGCTGCGAAGTGAGACTTTGCAGACATCGAACATGATTGGAGGGCCCCGGTAACGGGGCCCTTTCTTGCGATCCCGGGCCACTGCGATCAATCCACGATCGAGCCGCACGTCATGTTCGCGACGGTAGCCGTCATTGGACTCGCATAGTCAGACGCCATAAGCGCCGCCACGTTGCCAACCTCGGCCAATGAAGGCGCTCGCTTGAGCAAGGTTTTCTCCGAGATTATCGCCGTGATGTCTTCGCGCGAGATCCCGAGGGGGTTTTTGCCCACCGGGTTTTCGGGAAATGACTCAGGTGAGCCGGCAGAACGGATGCAAATGACGCGCACGCCTTGAGGGGAGAGTTCGCTCGCCAGCGAGCGGCATAACCCTTCTATCGCGGCACCTTCGATTCCGAAGCTGCCGGTCATGGGCCATGCCATTCGCGCAGGCGTCGCCGTTATCATCAAGATTACGCCGGTGCCCCTTTTAATCATGTGGCGGGCAGCGGTACGCGCGGTGAGGAAATTAGTTGCTACCCGGCGCATGACGGGCCCGCTGACGGCTTCCGAAGTCAGCTCGATCAGTGGCGTACCCTGAATCGAACCGGCAATCTCAATAGCGTTGAAGCAGACATCGATGCCACCGGCTTTCTCGACAACTGCTGCGACGTATTTTTGGACAGCCTTCTCATCGAAGGCGTCAACAAGAGCGATCTCGGCCATCCCTCCATCTGTAGCAATATCCCGTGCGACATTCTCGAGGTCAACTCGGGTGCGACCAGCCAGAAAAACTTTGGCTCCCTCCCGGGCGAAGGCACGAGCCACCGCACCGCCGATTGACCCACCGGCTCCGTAGATAACAGCGATTTTGTTTCCCAGCAGCATAACGGTCCAATCCGGCTATCAGCCGCTCAACTCCATGGCTTTTCCCCCGCGCTAATTTTGAAACCGAAATCAAATTTCGACCAGGACCTCGAATCCGCCCATGAACATGCGCTTGCCATCGAACGGCATCTTTTTGGGGTCCATCATGTCTGCCATCCGGGGGTCTTTCATCGCGGCGGCGTTGACTTGGTCCCGATGTTCGCGCGACGTGTAGGTAATCCAAGAAAAGATGACAGTCTCGTCCGCTTCGAGTTTGACGGCTTGAGGGAACGACGTGATTTTGCCTGTCTTTACATCATCACCGATACACTCGATGAACTCGAGCGCACCATGCTCTCTCCAGACTTTTCCCATCGTCTCCGAAACCTTCCGATAAGCTTCAACATTCTTTTTCGGCAGGGGAAGGACGAACCCGTCGACGTACTTTTTCATGTCTAACCTCCTAAAGCACTGAAGGCCGCGAGAAACGGCGCGGCGAGTTACTCGATGATTGGCTTGCTCAAAGGTTGAACGGGCAGCTGAGCTGCAGCGGGCAAGCATCCGCAGATTTCACCGTCGCTTTCGAACGCGACTTGCCGCAACCGCGCTGTCCTGTTATCGCATCCATCCCTCTACAAGCCGGGAATAACGCTGAATACAAACTATTGTTCCGTTCCACTTTTTATGCGGTGCGGCCACAACACCTCGCCAGCGCTCCGCTGTAACGTCAAGCCAGCTAGACCGGGAGTAACTCCATGCCCCAGCCAAAGCATATAAATCCAGTGAAACTCGAGGCTCTTCTCGGCAAAATGGTGACGGAGCTCGGCGCTGCGGCCAACGCAGCATTGGTAATCGCTGGCGAAAAGCTCGGCCTGTTCCGGGCGCTCGCCGCGCATGGCCCGCTGACTTCGGACGGCCTCGCTAAGGCGACAGGAACCCATGAGCGCTATGTGCGCGAATGGCTCTCGGCGCAGGCGGCTTCTGGGTACGTAACCTACGACACGGCAGGCGATGTTTTTTCGCTCTCACCCGAGCAGGCCGCAGTATTCGCTGATGAAGACAGCCCCGTGCACATGGCTGGCGGATTCCATTCGCTGGCAGCAGTCTACGCTGATGAACCGAAACTCACCGAGGCCTTCAAGTCCGGAAACGGCATCGGCTGGGGCGACCATTGCAGTTGCCTGTTCTGCGGCACCGAACGGTTCTTCCGCCCCGGCTACCGGGCGCATCTCGTCAGCGAATGGCTGCCGGCCCTTGATGGCATGACGGCGAAACTCGAAGCTGGCGCCGCCGTCGCAGACGTGGCCTGCGGGCACGGGGCCTCAACGGCAATCCTTGCCGCCGCCTATCCGGCTTCTACCTTCACCGGCTTCGACTTTCATGGCCCGTCAATCGACACCGCGCTGACCAAAACGGGCGGGCTCAAGAACATCGATTTTGCCATTGCCCGGGCGCAGGATTTCAGCGGCGGTCCCTATGATCTGGTGACGATCTTCGATGCGCTGCACGATATGGGCGATCCAGCCGGGGCAGCAAAGCATATCCGGTCGCAACTCAAGGACGATGGCACCTTGATGATCGTGGAGCCGATGGCGGGTGACACGCTGGCCGAAAATCTCAATCCGGTCGGGCGCGTCTACTACGCGTTTTCAACGTCAA
>JANNUW010000010.1:0-1167 GCA_031414095.1 Hyphomicrobium sp.
GTCGTCAAATCGCAGTCGATGCTGGGCAACGATTCCAACTACGTGCCCGGCTGGGATTGCCACGGCTTGCCGATTGAATGGAAGATCGAGGAAGCCTACCGCGCGAAGGGCAAAAACAAGGACGAGGTCCCGGTCAACGAATTCCGCGCCGAATGCCGCGAGTTTGCGGAAAAGTGGGTCGGCGTGCAGCGCGAGGAATTCAAGCGCCTCGGCGTCATCGGCGATTGGCAAAATCCCTACACCACGATGAAGTTTTCATCCGAGGCCGTGATCGCGGCTGAGATCATGAAGTTCGCCATGAACGGCCTGTTGTATCGCGGCTCCAAGCCCGTGATGTGGAGCGTCGCCGAAAAGACGACGCTCGCAGAGGCTGAGATCGAGTATCTGGACTATCAGTCAGATACGATTTTTGTGAAGTTTCCATTTTGGCTGGCATCAACTGGGACGCACCATCCTGATCAATCAACAACTGCTGATAAATTTGCCGAACAACTGACGAATGCATTTGTTGTGATATGGACCACAACGCCATGGACGCTTCCTGGCAACCGCGCTGTGTCCTTCTCGTCAAAAATTGAATATGGCCTGTTTGAGGTCACCAAATCTCCAGAAACTAATTGGGCAAAGGTTGGGGACACGTTCGTCCTCGCCAGCAAACTTGCGTCAGAAGTATTTAAAGCAGCCAAAGTAGAAGAATTTAAGAAGCTCCGCGTCGTTTCAGCAGAGCAACTTAGATATTCTGGCTTGCGGCACCCGCTCAAGGGAATGGGTTACGACTTCGACGTCCCCCTGCTCGACGGTGATCACGTCACGGACGACACCGGTACTGGCTTTGTGCACACGGCACCCGGCCACGGCTCGGACGACTACATCGCGTGGATGTCGAACCAGAAAGCGCTGCACGAACGTGGCATCGACACCACCATCCCCTTCACCGTCGATGCCGATGGCGTGCTGACGGCCGCAGCGCCCGGCTTTGAAGGCAAGCGTGTGCTGACCGAAACCGGCGACAAGCCCAAGCCCGGCGAGTCGGCCAACGATGCCGTGATCAAAGCCTTGTCGGAAGCCAACGCGCTCATCGCGCGCGGCCGCCTGAAGCATCAGTATCCGCACTCGTGGCGCTCGAAGAAACCAGTCATCTATCGCAACACACCGCAGTGGTTTATC
>JANNUW010000011.1:0-2231 GCA_031414095.1 Hyphomicrobium sp.
TCCTTGATCTCGTTGAGCGACTTGCGCCCGAAGTTCGGCGTGCGCAGCATTTCGGCTTCGGTCTTTTGAATGAGGTCGCCGATGTAGACGATGTTGTCGTTCTTCAAGCAATTGGCCGAGCGCACAGACAGCTCGAGCTCGTCGACCTTCTTGAGCAGTGCCGCATTGAACGACAGCTCGGGATGCACCTTCTCTTCGGTCGGCTTCTTGGGCTCTTCGAAGTTGATGAAGACCGCAAGCTGGTCTTGCAAGATGCGCGCGGCGAGTGCCACGGCATCTTCAGCCTTGACCGAACCATCGGTCTCGACCGTCATGGTCAGCTTGTCGTAGTCGAGGATCTGGCCTTCGCGGGTGTTCTCGACCTTGTACGAAACCTTTTTGACGGGGCTGTACAGGCTGTCGACGGCGACGAGGCCGATCGGTGCATCATCGGGACGGTTACGGTCGGCGGCGACGTAGCCCTTGCCGAGGTCGGCCGTAAACTCCATGCGCACCGAAGCGCCCTGGTCGAGATGGCAGATGACGTGTTCGGGATTCAAGATGTCGACGTCGGAGCCGGCTTCGATATCGCCTGCCTTGACCGGCCCGGCGCCTTCTTTCTTCAGCACCATGCGCTTGGGGCCTTCCGAGTGAAGACGCAGCGCAACTTCCTTGATGTTGAGAATGATGTTGGTTACGTCTTCTCGGACACCCGGGATCGACGAGAACTCGTGCAGCACGCCATCGATCTGCACCGATGTAATCGCCGAGCCTTGCAGTGACGACAACAGCACGCGGCGCAGCGCGTTGCCGAGCGTCATGCCAAAGCCGCGCTCAAGCGGCTCGGCGACCACAGTGACCGAACGGACGCGGTCGCGGCCCGCCGTAATCTGCAGCTTGCCCGGCTTGATCAGATCTTGCCAGTTTTTTTGAAGAATATTGCCCACGTTTGGCCTCTCGAAAGGTTTTAGGCAGCGGCCTCGCCCGAACGCCGCGTTACCTGCCACCACAAAATTGCATAAGCTCTAAGCCCGCGGGGCGTAGCGGGTCGGCAAAAGCACTTCGCGCGCGCGTTATTCGCTTCGCCAACCGCGCGCAAAGCTCAATCGACTAAACGCGACGGCGCTTGCGCGGACGGCAGCCGTTGTGCGGGATCGGCGTCACATCGCGGATCGAAGTAATTTGCAGGCCGACAGACTGCAGCGCACGCAAGGCCGACTCACGGCCCGAACCCGGACCCGTGACTTCGACTTCGAGAATTTTGACGCCGTGTTCCATCGCCTTTTTGCCGGCGTCTTCGGCAGCCATCTGAGCTGCGAACGGTGTCGACTTGCGCGACCCTTTGAAGCCCATGGTGCCCGACGACGACCACGACAGCGTGTTACCCTGGGCGTCGGTGATGGTGATCATAGTGTTGTTGAACGTCGAATTCACGTGGGCAACGCCCGACGTGATGTTCTTCTTCTCGCGCTTGCGGACCTTGGCGCGGCCCTTTTCTGCTTCTTTAGCCATCGTGTCTCAAACTCCTGGAACCCTCTCGCAAGAGGGCCGTAACGTGCTGCTCTGTGGCGTGAACTCTGGGGCAGCCAAGCGTATGGAATTGCGCCTGGCCAGTGCCCAAAAGTCGAATTACGAGGCCTTCTTCTTGCCAGCGATCGGCTTGGCTTTGCCCTTGCGTGTGCGGGCGTTCGTGTGCGTGCGCTGACCGCGGACCGGAAGGCCCTTACGGTGACGCAAGCCACGATAGCAACCAAGGTCCATCAGACGCTTGATGTTCATCGCCACTTCACGGCGAAGATCACCCTCGACGACAAAATCGCGATCTATGGATTCGCGAATGTTCAGCACTTCGGCATCGGTCAGCTGGCTGACGCGGCGCTCGGCCGGGATACCGACCTTAGTGCAGATGCTCTCGGCAAACTTCGGGCCGATCCCATGGATATATTGCAGCGCGATCACTACGCGCTTTTGGGTCGGGATATTCACACCAGCGATACGAGCCACGTCATTCTCCTGAAGTCATCAATCTTTGCGTCTGACTGGTCTCATTGCCAGCTTAGTCTTGAAGTCTACATTCAACATCAAAGGCAGCGCCGTCCCCGCATCCGGGTCAACGGATGCCAAAACGCAAAGCAAGACCGGCCCCGGCTTTGTTTCCGGTGGGCCAATCCTGAACAGGTCGCGTCTTAAAAAACACGGTGTTCTAACTTGGCCGATGCAAGCCGTCAACCATTAGTCCCCGTAGCGTTCAT
>JANNUW010000012.1:0-1381 GCA_031414095.1 Hyphomicrobium sp.
CGCAGTACAAAAACCATTCCAATCGCGGACCCCAGCTTTCGAACCAGATGCTTTTGAACGCCGAGACCATGCCGCTGGCAGCGACTGCCCGACGTTCTTGTGGCACTCGCGCAAGCGGATTGAAGCCGACGAGATACTGGCGATCGGCGGCGTTGAGATAGCAGACTTGCTCCGTACGTTGCGGCGGCACCGCATCGATCAGATCGTGTGCCAGGTCGCCGTGCGGGTCGATGACGGCCAGGCCCGCACCGTCGATCATGTCGGTCATGGCCAGATTGTAGAGCAAGGTCGACTTGCCGGAACCGGAACGTCCGACAATGTACAGGTGCCGGCGGCGCTCGTCCTGCAACAGCGAAAGCTGGCCCTCGATGAGACCGTCAAGAAACGTGGCGATGATGGGATAACGCGGCTCCATAGGCCGGGTCAGCTTCCAGTGCGCAGCACTTCTTGCCGATCAAGTGCCTGCCCGTCATTCCGAGATCACACATGAACTCAGGGGCATCCGCGCGCTCTGATGAGGAGCATGGCGGAGGGTTCTGGAAGCTGACCGCGCACATCGAAGCGCAGAAGACCAGTTCACTTAGTATCGCACGACGATGCTCACAATCACTGACGATGCCGACCGACACTTCAGGACGAAGCCTGAGGGTGTTGCAAGCGACGTGAAGCACAGAGATTGCGGACCTCGGGCTGTCTCTAAAATTCTTGTGCCTAGTTGCAAAACTGGCGTGCTCAGCTCATCCATAATCGGACGAGGGGCGTCTGACCTGATAGGTAATGCAATCAAAGAGGATCAATCGACAAACGGCTTGTTGTTCGCTCATCGATAGGATAGCCGGCACATCAAGTTCACGCGCTGCGCGCCGTGCTGCAAGGTTTGGGCAAACTTTGAAACCAGAGAAATTGGAGCGAAGGAAATGGAGCAATTCTTGGGTGCGCTGAAAAGGATCATCATCCAGGGAATAGATTGGCTGTTCTGGCTCGTAACCTTTGTTTGGAACTGGTCATTTGGGCAGATATCGCGCGCGCTCAATCTGTCAATCCAAACACTGCCTGACTGGAAAGCACTTCTCTATATCCTACTAGTCGTTCTCTTGCTTTATATGGCGTATATGGTGATCCCAAGAATTCTTGCCGCGATCGTGGGAATTTTTGGAGCGATCTGGAGCCTTGTAGAAACGCTCATAAAAATTGCTGTTGATATGGTTTGGTACATTCTTGCAGCATACGGAATCGCGCTCGTCATCAACACGGTCAAAGTTGGCACCATTTTCGGCAAATTGCCGTTGCAGTGATGTGTCATCACGCCTATGAGAAGTAAGGGCGCGGGCCACCTGCCCGTCGATCGCGCGAACTGGGTTTTGATCGTCGACGTAATCGT
>JANNUW010000013.1:0-7041 GCA_031414095.1 Hyphomicrobium sp.
CTTCACCCACATAATCATCCAGAGATTCCGGCAACAGCAGTGACTGACAGCGATCTTCGCCTTCGACAAAACGTCCCATGATCCATCTCCAAATCACGAAAACACTCTATCACATTTGCGCGTTTTTACACAGCCACGGCCATAAGCGGTCATTGCAGTATCCCGTTTGGCCCTATGAAGACGACCGCACGCCGAGCCTGTCGCCATCCGGCTGCGGCATTTCTCGCGCAACTGATCGGAACGCAGATGTAGGCGCCACAGACACGCGTGCGCCGGCGTGCCGGCCCGACTAGGCGATTGCGGTTTATCGGTCCATGACCAAGCCGGTTGCCGAGCGCGGGGCGTTCGGCAAGTGCGCCTAATACCCGATCGAGCAGCCGTCCTTGCGTGAGTCGGAACCGCCAATCAGGATTCCGTGCTCCCAGTCGATGACGATGGCTTGGCTCCCACCCCACGGAGCGGGACGCAGTTCGACGCTATGGCCCCGCGCCTTCAGTCCGGCGACCGCAGCAGCCGGAATGCCGCGCTCAACAAGCGTGACCTCGCCCTTATAGAACATGCGCGGCGCGTCGATCGCGGCCTGCACGTCCATGCCGTAGTCGACAATGTTACTAACGACGTGCGCGTGGCCCATCGGCTGATAGTCCGCGCCCATCACACCGAACGACATGACGCAGCGTCCACCGTGTATCGCGAGCGCCGGAATCATGGTGTGCATCGGGCGCTTGCCCGGTTCGATGGTATTCGGGTGGCCGGGCTCGACCACGAAGCCCGAGCCGCGGTTGTGCAGCATGATCCCGGTCTTTTCGGTGCAGATGCCGGTGCCGAACGCCGAGTAGAGCGAATTGATGAAGGACACCGCCATGCGGTCGCGGTCCACCACCGTGAGGTAGACGGTGTCGCTGCCCGGTGTCGGCGCTTTCGGCAGCGGTACGCGCCTGCCGGGATCGATCAGCGCAGAAAGCTTTTTCGCGAAACCCTTGTCGAGTAGCCTGGGGACCAGCTGTCGCATGTGCGCTGGATCGGCGAGATGCGCGTCACGCACGCCATAGGCAAGACGGGCCGCCTCGAGCATCAGGTGCAAGCGTTCCGGCCCGTTCACGTCGAACTTCGTGAAGTCGAATTGCTCCATGATGCTGAGAAGGATGAGCGCGATCAGGCCCTGCCCGTTCGGCGGCAGCTCGACGATGTCGAGGCCGCGATAATTCGAGCTGATCGGCGTGACCGCATCGCCGCGATGACGCGCCAGGTCTTCCACTGCTAGAAATCCGCCCCCAGCCTGCACGGTTGCTGCGATGTCGGCAGCAATCGGTCCTTCGTAGAAGGCCTTCGCGCCGCCCGAGGCAATCGCCTTCAGGGTCATGGCAAGCGCAGGCAGCCGGACCGTACTGCCGATCTCCGGCGCGCCGCCATTCGGCAGATAATACTTGGCCGAGCCGGCCTGCGACTTGAGCTTGTCAACGTACTCGGCCCAGTCCAAGCCGACGCGCGGCGCGATCACAAAGCCGTCTTCGGCATAGCCGATCGCATGCCGCAGGACGCGATCGAGACCGAACTTGCCGTGCGCCTTGAGGATCTGCTCCCATGCCTCCACCGCGCCTGGCACCGTGACAGCGTGCGGTGAGGTCGCAGCGATCTTGCGGCTCATACGTTGCGCAAGCAGCTTCTCCGTTGTCACGGCCGCCGCCGCGCGGCCTGAGCCGTTGTAGCCCCACGGCTGCTGACCGGGCTTCGCGATCAGGCAGAAGCAGTCGCCGCCAATGCCAGTCATCGCAGGCTCAACGACGCACAACACCGCGACTGCAGCAACTGCGGCATCGGCGGCCGTGCCGCCAGCCTTCAGCGTCTCGATCGCCGCGAGGCTCGCAAGTGGATGCGAGGTCGCGGCCATTCCTTCGCCCGCAAAGACGGGCGAGCGGCCAGGCAGATGGAAGTCGCGTGTTTTCATTGAAAAGGTCGCAGCGATAAGTGCGCGACCTTAACTCAAAGCGCGACTATAACTCAAGGCTCGACCTTTCGTACCGGCGCGACCTTCATGGACGGCGCGGGCTCGACCCGCCCCAACGGCGCGTTGCGCACGGCTGCCTGAATAACCTGTCAGACTTGGTCTGCTTTGGGTCGAGACTGTGTGAAAACGTCAGAGAACGGATCAAATTATGCTTAAAACCGAGCCACCAAAATTTCAGCTTCAATGAAATCAATGCTTTGGCGAGTTGCAATTTTTTGAAATCACGTAGATTTGTTGCAAATTTCGATTTGATTGACGTTTTCACACAGCCTCGGTCAAACTGAGAAATCGAACATGGACTGCTGGTTGTCTGCAAATCCCCGAATAGCCGACATGGCCAACTTTGCAAGAATCGGGACTTAAGCACTTCTTCTACAGTTTTGCGAATTAGCAGGCTGCTGAAAAACTCGTCGATTTTATTGTTATGATGTGATTCAATCCGTTTGATTGGCACGGAGTGATTTGCGATGCGCGGTGGCCCTGAAGAGACAAAGCAGCTTTTCTCTTATGTTGATATTGATGACCGGATTGCGGGTGATCATCCGTTGCGTGCTGTCAGGGGTTTGGTTGAACAGGTGCTTGATGGGCTGTCCAGGGAGTTTTCCAAACTCTACTCGCACACCGGACGCCCCTCGATACCGCCTGAGCATCTTCTGAAGGCCACGCTGTTGCAGGCGTTTTTCACCATCCGGTCGGAGCGGCAGCTGATGGAGCAGATCAACTACAACATCCTGTTCCGCTGGTTTGTCGGGCTGTCGATGGATGACAGTGTCTGGGACGCCTCAAGCTTCTCGAAGAACCGGGAGCGGTTGATGCAGGCCGATGTGGCAAGGCGCTTCATGGTCAACCTGCTGAACCTGCCCCAGGTGAAGGGGCTTCTGTCGTCGGAGCACTTCTCGGTGGATGGCACGCTGATTGACGCCTGGGCGTCGATGAAGAGCTTTGTGCCCAAGGACGGATCGGGTGAGCCGCCAGCGCCGGGGCGCAACGGGACGCGCAACTTCCACAAGGAAAAGCGCTCCAACGAGACCCACACTTTGACAACTGATCCCGATGCGCAGCTGTTCCGCAAGGGCAATGGCCAGTCCAGCCGCCTGTGCTTCATGGGCCATGCCCTGATGGAGAACCGCAACGGGCTGATCATCGATTGTGAGTTGAGCAAGGCCTCAGGAACGGCGGAGCGCGAGGCGGCCCTCAGCATGATCAAGCGCAGCCGCAAGACAGCCAGGAGGACGGTGCGCAAAACCCGTATCACACTCGGAGCCGACAAGGGCTTTGACGCTGAAGACTTCGTGTTGGCGCTCAAGGGCCAGAAGGTGACCCCACACATCGCCATCAATGCCCGGACCTACTCCACAGGCACCGTCCGCAAGACCGCCGTCGATGGCCGCACCACCCGGCACAAGGGCTATGAGATCAGCCAGCGCTGCCGCAAACGCATCGAAGAGAGTTTCGGCTGGGTCAAGACCATCGGCGGGCTTTCAAAGCTGAAACTCCGGGGCCTCGCAAAAGCCAAAGGCTTCTTCACATTCCAGATGATCGCCTACAACCTCATCAGGATACCAAAACTGCTGATGGCGGCAGCCTGAAAGATGAAAAGGAGGGGGAAAGAAAAGCAAAAACCCGGCGCACCAGCCAGGAAATGCCCTCAAGCCCCGCAAACAAAAAATCAAACCGCAAAATCAGGCCAACATTTGAGAGTTTTTCAGCAGCCTGCTAGAACGCCAAATCTCGCCCACAAGACGACATCAGATGCCAAAACAGAAAAATTAGCCGAGGAATGCTGTGCTAATTAGAAATGCATGGTTGCAAAAATATAATCCCGCGTTTTTACACAGCCTGGGCCAGAAGCGGAATTGCTGTAGTAGCAATTGGCGGCGCAGCTGCTTGAACGTAGTTTCGAGCACGGCATTGACTTGGGTGTGGTATTGCAGACGCTTGTTCATAGGTTGTCTCCTTGTTCGTATGGGAATTGAATTCCGTCAGCGGAGCGTCGGTAGCAGACATTTTGAGCATCGAGGCAGCCCCCTACGATTGCCAACGACGGCTTTCAAAAAACTGTGCCTTATCGGCTTGAGCAAAACCGCAGAGGTAGCGTTCGGCCCAGTCGCGCATATCGGGGCTGGCATTTCCGCTACCCAGAATTTCTATCGCTTCTTTGGTTCTGCACGAAACTTCAGAAGAATTCTGGAATTTTGCGAACATTCCAATCCTCAGGCACTTCAGCATATCAGCTAACTGGCGGATCGAAGAATTTGTCCGTTCGGGAACTGATGTCATGGTCATTGTCATGGAGTTCTCCTTTTGCTTGACTTACCAGCAGCTCCTCCATTTAGGGCGGCTCTCCGTGGATTGATCTGGTAGCCTCAGTCCTAGCGAAAGCAGGCATAAGCCCCTGTCTATTCGACGTGAATCAGACGTGAAAGTGCGTTATTAATACGAGTCTCAGCGGAAAACTTCCGAGTTGGCCTTGTGCCGGGGAGCTGCCGCGACCAGGAGTTGATACCTCATGACAGCGCTCAAGCTGCAACTGCTCGGAGACTTTCAGGCGATGGATGTAGCGGGACATTCCGTTGATATCCTGGCCAAGAAAGGCCGTGCCCTGCTGGCGGCTTTGGCGCTTTCACCGTCCGGCTGCGTGTCCCGTCAACGCCTGGCGGAATTGCTCTGGGGTGACCGAGGTGATGAGCAAGCGCGAAGCAGCCTGCGCCAGGTCCTGACATCACTTCGCCGAGATTTCGCCAACCTAGATGCACAAATTCTGTCATCTGACGACGAGACAGTCACCCTCGACCTCATCCGAACTGAGATTGATGCCTGCAAATTCCAGCGACTCGCCCGGTCGGATCAGGTCAACGACTTGCGTCTGGCGCTGGACTTGTACCGGGGCGACCTGCTGACTGGCACAACAGTCCGCGAACCGGAATTTGAAGCGTGGCACAGCAGCGAACGGGCGCGCCTGCATTCATTGGCCGTTGCGTCTGCTGAAAAACTCTGGTCGCTGGAAACAGGTGCAAATCGAATAGCAATAGCAAAACGGCTGGTCGTCCTGGAACCCCTGAAGGAATCCCTGCATCACGCTTTGATGCAATCTTATGTGGAGTCTGACGAAAACGGGCTGGCGCTCCAGCATTATTCGGTCTGCAGGGACTTACTCAAAGCAGAACTCGGCATTGCGCCGGGCATGCAAATTGAAATATTGCGTCAAAAGATATTGGACGAGGCAAAGATCACCTCGATACCCTCGGAGAAAGACAATTCCATTTCCCCGACGGCGCGAGGAGCCCAGGGCGACACTGCGGCTTCCCAACCTGCTGCGGAGTTGTCAAACAGGCCATCAATTGCTGTCTTGCCGTTCCACAATCTCAGTGGCGATCCGGAACAAGAATATTTTGCCGACGGTATTGTCGAAGAGATTACCATAGCGCTGTCGCAAGCGCGGTGGCTTTTCGTCATCGATCGCAATTCGAGCTTTTCCTACAAGGCCAGGACAATCAACGTCAAAGACGTGGGCCGTGGCCTGGGCGTACGCTATGTTCTAGAGGGCAGCGTCCGTAAGGCCGCCAACCGACTGCGCATTGCGGCACAGCTCATCGACACTGGAACGGGCGTACACCTGTGGGCAGACAGGTTCGAGGGGAATCTCGAGGATATCTTCGACCTCCAAGACCTCGTTACGTCGCAGGTTGTAGGGGCCATAGCACCACGACTTGAAGCGGCCGAAATCGAGCGGGTGCGGCGCAAACCCACCGCCAGCCTCGATGCCTACGATCATTTCCTGCGCGGCATAGCTGGACTGCATAAGTGGTCGCGCGCAGGAAGTGATGAAGCGCTCGCGCAATTCAACCGCGCAATCGAGATCGACCCCAACTACGCGGCCGCATATGGCCTAGCTGCCCGCACCTATGTGCAGCGTAGTTCCGGAGGGTGGATTGCAGACCGCACACTGGACATCATGAAAGCAGAAAAGCTGGCAAGGCAGGCAATCCATCTCGGGCATGATGATGCTGTAGCCTTAAGCACGGCAGGATTTGCGCTTGCCGATTTCTGCGAGGCAATTCCTGACGGTGACGCAATGATCGACCGTTCCATAATACTGAACGCCAATCTCGCCAGGACTTGGCTTTATAGCGGCTGGGTGAAGGCTTCCCTCGGTGACGCGGACCTAGCACTCGAACGCCTCGCCCGCGCCCGCCAACTCAGTCCGCTGGACCCGCAGGATTTCAGCAATCGAGCTGCGATGGGTTTTGCCCATTTCGTCGCCGCCCGTTATGGTGAAGCGTTGTTCTACGCAGAGGCCGCCACGCTGGAAAGGCCCGACTTTCTCCTAGCTAACATCATTGCGGCTGTCGCCGCAGGGCTTGCCGGGCGGCACGCAAACGCCCAAAGGGCGATGGCACGGGTGCGTTCAATAGACCCAAGCCTTCGACTGTCAAACTTGACAAGAGTCCAAGCCATGCGATCTGAGGATCTCAAACGGTGGGTGGAAGGACTTAAAATCGCCGGGCTTCCTGAGTGAGTGGCACGAATGTTCATAGATTCTGCCCGTTTTGGTTCTGGAGCAAGACTTGGCTCGGTGACTTCAAAGCGTCGGCTTTGGCTCAACATGAGACCAAGTGCAGCTTTCAAACCATGTCAGCTGTGCCTCTGCATGCAGACCAGTTTTCTGAAAAAGCGGATATTGTTGATTGAAAGTCCGTTCTGCCACGATGAGCGGACAAGCAGCAGCAAGGGCACGAGGTCTCAATCGGGCCAACAGCGGACCAAGTGTTGATGACCCAACTAAACATGGCCGAAGCCATTACGCGGGCAGCGGCCAAGTTATTTCCTTACCCTTGAGTTCCCTGTAGCAACGTGCATTCGCGCGCAGACTTTTGGGGTCCGACATCCCACGCGACAGCCAATCCAAATCGAGTCGTGCCGCTGAATCGATTGCGGCCATCGTCGTTGCCTGCAAGGCGCGTTTGGAAAATGAATAGGCCGGATAGCAGTCAGGCGTCACGTGAGCGGCCCAAGCGACGGCGGCATTCAGA
>JANNUW010000014.1:0-7267 GCA_031414095.1 Hyphomicrobium sp.
CGACAAGACCCTCGACACATGCCGCACCAAATTTGCCAACGCGATCAATTTTCGCGGCTTTCCCAATATGCCCGGCAACGATTTTCTCACGAAAATTTCCAGGCCCGGCGGCTGACGTCATTGGGTGTTGCGCATGTTGAAAATTCACGAGGTAACCGCGGCCGACATTGTCGCGGCCGCACACGGCTGGATTGGTACGCCTTATCATCATCAGGCAAGCCACTGTGGTGTTGGCGCAGACTGTCTCGGCCTCGTGCGGGGCGTATATAAGGATGTGCTCGGGCGCGAGCCGGAACTGCCGCCCGCCTATTCGCGTGACTGGGGTGAGGCCAACGGCTGCGAGACGTTGATCGACGCGGCGCGACGGCACCTTGTCGAAATTCAAGTAAGCGCGGCGGCACCTGGCGACGTGCTGATTTTTCGCCTGCGCCCTGGCCTCGTCGCCAAGCACACGGGCCTCAAGGTTTCGGCAACGACCATGATCCATGCCGTTGAAGGCATGGATGCCGCCGAGGTGGCGCTGACGCCTTGGTGGTTGCGTCGGATCGCGGCCGCTTTTCAATTTCCTGGGATTGTCCGCTGATGGCCACGCTTGCTCTTGCAGTTGCTGGTTCCGCGATCGGCGGCGCTGTGCTGCCCGCCGGGTTCTCGGTGCTTGGCATCGGCGGCGCTGCGCTCGGCGCTCAGATTGGCGCGTTCGCTGGCAGCTACGTCGATAACGCCTTGTTTGGGTCCTCGGGTCAGACGCGCACCGTCGAAGGCCCGCGGTTGACCAACGTGCACATGACGGGATCGACCGAAGGCGCGCCTATTCCGCGTCTCTATGGCCGCGCGCGTCTTGGTGGCCAGGTGATCTGGGCCGACGCCATCAAAGAGCGTGTCGTCAAGACCACAAGCGGTGAAAGCTCCGGCAAGGGCACCGGCAACTCGAATGGCGGTACGACGACCGACTCCATTGAGTACATTTATTCAGCAAGTTTCGCCGTTGCCTTGTGTGAGGGGGCCATCAGCGGTCTCGGTCAAGTCTGGGCCGACGGGCGGGAGATTAATCTTTCGCGGCTCACCTATCGCCTGCACAAGGGCGGTGAAGGCCAGGTCCGCGATACGCTGATCTCGGCACGGCTCGGCGTCAACAATACGCCGGCCTTCCGTGGCACGGCCTATATCGTCTTCATCAATATGCCGCTGGCTCCCTATGGCAATCGCATACCGCAACTGTCGTTTGAAGTTTATCGCGCGATCGAGCCGTTTGGCGAAGAGGTCAAGGGCGCGGTCCTCATTCCGGGGTCGGGCGAGTTCGTCTATGCGCAAGGCCAAGTCAACGAGACGCTTGGAGACGGCCGCGCCATTCCTGAAAATGTTCACACACGCCAGGCGGCCACTGACTGGGCGGCGTCCCTACGCCAGTTCGAACAGACGTTGCCGAATGCGAAGTCTGTCTCGCTGATCGTGAGCTGGTTCGGGACCGATTTGCGCGCCGGCAATTGTCAAATCAAGCCCGGCGTCGACCGCCTCGACAAGGTGACCGAACCGCAGGTGTGGGGCGTCGCAGGGTTAAGCCGGCTCGACGCGCATGTGGTCAGTCTCAAGGACGGCAGACCGGCCTACGGCGGCACGCCGTCAGATCAAACAGTCGTTGCTGCCATTCAGGATTTGAAGGCGCGCGGCCTCGATGTCGTGCTGACGCCGTTCATTCTGATGGATATTCCGGACGGCAACACGCTGCCCAATCCGCTCGACGGCAGTGGAGCGCAGCCTGTCTACCCGTGGCGCGGGCGCATTACGGTCAATCCGGGTCCCGGCCGTCCAGGCACGGCTGATAAGACGGCTGCGGCGGCATCTCAGATCGCGGCGTTTGTCGGAACGGCTGCTGTCGGGCATTTTTCTTTGTCGGGTACGACCGTTGTTTATGCCGGGCCCGTGGAGTGGTCTTACCGGCGGATGGTTTTACATCAAGCGTACCTCGCCAAAGCTGCCGGCGGGGTCACGGCGTTTGTGATCGGCTCGGAGTTGCGCGGACTGTCCCAGGCGCGATCCAGTGCGTCGGTGTATCCGTTCGTGGCCGCGCTGATACAACTGGCGGCCGACGTCAAAACAGTGCTCGGTGCTGCTACAAAAGTCATTTACGCTGCCGACTGGTCGGAATATTTCGGCCACCAGCCAGGCGATGGGTCTGGTGATGTTTATTTCCACCTCGACCCCTTATGGGCGTCGCCGGCGATCGATGCCATCGGCCTCGATGTCTACTGGCCGCTGGCCGATTGGCGCGACGGCAGCGTACATGCGGATTATCTCGCGGGAAATCGCTCGACTTATGATCTGGCATATCTGCGCGCCAACGTGCGTGCCGGCGAAGGCTTTGATTGGTACTACGCGAGCGCCGCCAATCGCGATGCCCAGGTACGCACGCCTATTACCGACGGCGCTGGTAAACCGTGGGTTTTCCGGTTCAAGGACATTCTGTCGTGGTGGTCGAACGCCCACTACAATCGGCCGCTCGGCGTCGAAAGCGGCGCAGCGACGGCGTGGGTACCGCAGTCGAAGCCATTTTGGATCATGGAAGCCGGCTGCCCGTGCGTCGATAAGGGCGCCAATCAGCCGAACGTGTTCGTCGACCCCAAGAGTTCGGAATCCTTCGTTCCCTATTATTCGCGCGGCACGAGGGACGACCTCATTCAGAGGCGCTACTTACGCGCGCTCATCCAGGCCTTCGATCCGGCAAGCCCCGGCTATGTCGCCGGCGCAAACCCGCTCTCGACCCTTTACGGCCAGCGCATGGTCGATCTCGCACGCGTGCACGTCTACTGCTGGGATGCGCGGCCATTTCCAGCGTTTCCCTACAACGTGGACGTATGGGGCGACGGCGACAACTGGCGTCTGGGCCATTGGCTCAACGGGCGCTTTGCCGGCGCTCCGCTGGCCGAGACCGTCGAAGCAATCCTGAAAGACTACGGCTTTGCGGATCACGATGTTGGGGGCCTCAACGGCATCGTGACAGGCTATGTTATTGACCGGGTCATGTCCGGGCGCGATGCCCTGCAGCCGCTGGAACTGGCTTACTTCTTCGATAGTCTCGAAAGCACGGGGCGCATCGCCTTCCGCCAGCGCGGCGCAGAGCCGGCCGTTGCCGTTTTGGTCGAAGATGGTTTGGTCGAGCGGCAAGCGGGCGCCGAACTGCTGACGCTGACACGCGGACAAGAAACGGATCTGCCTGCGTCTGCGAAGATCACCTACATCTCGAGTGCGGGCGACTACCGGCAGGCGATTGCCGAGGCGCGGCGCATCACGGGTGCGAGCGGTCGCGTCAGTCAGGCCGAGGTGCCCATCGTTTTGGAACCAGAGCGCGGCGCGGCGGTGGCCGAAACGTGGCTCTATGAAGCCTGGGCCGCCCGCGAGCGCGCCGCGTTCACACTCCCGCCGAGCGCGCTTGCCATAGAACCGGGCGACGTTGTTCAATTGCCGGGAAACAGCGGGCGCTTGGCGCGCATCACCGACATTGGCGATCACGGCGCGCGCGAGTGCGAGGCTCGCACGATCGACCCGGACGTCTATGGCAGTGCTCCGGCTGTCGCACGTCGTCCGCCCGGCAGTCCGGTCGAACAGGCGGGACAACCGTTCGTCGAATTTCTCGATCTGCCGCTGCTGCGGGGTGACGAGCCGCCCGAAGACGGATATCTGGCGGCGTTCCAATCGCCGTGGCCGGGCGGCGTCGCGATCTACGGATCACCGGAAACGACGGGCTACGTCCTCAAAGCCATTGCCTCGTCCCCGTCTATAACAGGCGTCACGATGGACGTTCTGAGCGCAGGGCCGCTTGGCGTGATGGACCGCGGCAGCCGTGTCCGCATTTTGCTGTCTGAAGGTGAACTCGCGTCGGTGTCGCAACTGCAATTGCTGGCCGGGCAGAACACGGCCGCACTTCGCAACCCGGCTGGCGCTTGGGAAGTCATACAGTTCGCAACAGTGAACCTCGTCGCGACCAATACCTACGAGCTCTCGGGCTTTTTGCGCGGGCAGGCCGGCACCGAAACGGCCATGTCCGCCTCGTTAGGGGCGGGCGCGCGTTTTGTACTTCTCAACGGCGACGTTGCGCGGGTCGATCTGACCCTTGATGAAACGCGCCTGCCTTTGAACTGGCGATATGGCCCGGCCAACCGCGACATTGGCGACGCCAGCTATGCGGGACGCGTCTACGCCTACACGGGCGCGGGATTGCGGCCTCTCGCACCCGTTCAAGTGCGGGCCTCGCGAACTGTTGGCGGCGATATCGTGTTGACATGGATCAGGCGGACGCGCGTTGGCGGCGATAGCTGGGACACGGCAGAAGTTCCGCTCGCCGAAGATAGTGAGCGCTACGAGGTTGATATTTTTTCAGGCGCGACGCTGATGCGCACGCTCACTTCGACAACGTCTGCCGTAACATACAACGCCGCGCAGCAAGTCGCCGACTTCGGCGCAACGCAGGCGAGCTGCGCCATCAAAATCTACCAGATGGGCGCAAGCTACGGCCGCGGCAGCGCCAAAAGCGCCGTCGTCTAACACGCGAGCGCTACGCCTTTGCCCCCATCCATCGCCATCTCAATTCATCGTCATCCCGGCGAAGGCCGGGATCCGTCCAACAGGCTGTCGAGGCTCAATTGCTTCGCTGCGAGATGAAAAAATTGGCGTTCGGATAAATACCTGGACGGATCCCGGCCTTCGCCGGGATGACGGGGTGGGATGGGTCAGCGTCGACAAAAAAAGAGCAGAGAAAATGGACCAACCGAAATGGCTTGAAGAAGCCTGGCGCGAGCTTGGGCAACGCGAGCTTCCTGGCCGCGCCCACAATGCGCGAGTGCTGGAACTCTACCGCGATGCGGGTCACCCGGAGGTCCGAAATGATGAGACAGCTTGGTGCGCAGCCTTTGTCGGCGCGTGCCTCAAGCGCGCCGGGCACGCAGGATCGGGATCGCTGATGGCGCGCAGCTACCTTCATTGGGGACGTAAGCTCGACAAAATCAGAGTCGGTGCCATTGCGGTTTTCTCGCGCGGCGCGGACCCCGCATCCGGTCACGTTGGCTTCGTCGCCGAGGATGGGGGCAATGAGATTGTTCTACTGGGCGGCAATCAGGGCGATGCGGTCTCGGTCGCGACGTTTCCGCGTTCAAGGCTCCTTGGACTGCGATGGCCCGATGATGGCGCCCGCAATTCGTCTGGACCCGCGATCGCCGACGATGAGCGTCTGATCTTCGATCAGGCGCTCGGCCATGTTCTTGCGATGGAAGGCGGCTATACCGACGACCCCTACGACCCAGGCGGTCCGAGCAACAAGGGCATTACGCTGCGCGTTTTTGCCGAGTGGAGCCACGTCACGGTCGATGCTGGCTCTTTCGCGTCGCTCAAAGACGAACTCAAGCGCATCCCCGACAGCGTTGTCGCCGACATTTACCGGGCTCGCTACTGGCGGCCAGCCGCATGCGCGGAACTCGCGCCCGCGATCGCTCTCATGCATTTCGACGCGAGCGTCAATCACGGCGTGGGAACAGCTAACCGGATGCTGCAGCACGCGGTGCAAGTCGCTGAGGACGGAGAAGTTGGTCCCGCCACACTGACTGCCGTGCGCCGCGCCGATCAATCGGGGTTGCTCGAAAGGTACGCCGCCTTGCGTCGCGAGCGCTACCGGTCGCTCGCCCATTTTTGGCGCTTCGGGCGCGGCTGGATCGCCCGCGTCGACCACACGCTCACAGCCGCGAAGAAACTGCAGACAATGCATTCCCACCCAGAGAAAGGTCTGAGTCCCATGCCGATATCACCCTCACTGTCAACTTCCTCAAACGCGCCGGCCTCCGGTGGAACCCAGCCGTTGCCCAAATGGTGGGGTGAATCGATGACTGTTTGGGGAGCCGTTGTGACGGCACTCGCGGCCGTTTTGCCGGCCTTGGCCTCCATCGGCGGGATCACGCTGACGCCCGATCTCATCCACCAGGCGGGAAGCCATATGGCCGAGGCCGTTCAATCGCTTATTGCGCTCGTTGGTACCGTCATCACGATATATGGCCGCGTCAAAGCTCACCGTCCACTCGAACGCCGCGAGATTAGCCTCAAGGTTTGAGGGCGCCTTAGCTTTGGGCATAGGCAACTTGGTGAGTTTTGAGTGGATAGGATGTAAGGCATCGTGTCACTCCCGATGGCGTTTTGCCATGTTGCGGGTTAGATCGAAGGACGATGGCGCCAACCGCGCTCAGCTCCCGTAACCGGTTTGAACCCCAGGGCTAGAATGGCTCCCGGCGATTAGGTGTGGCCAGTCAGGTTACGTCTATGGCTAGCCAAGCGCCCGCTCATCAGTCAAATCACGGCCCCGACATGCCAAAACGCACAGACATCGACACGGTCCTCATCATAGGCGCGGGTCCGATCATTATCGGCCAGGCTTGTGAATTCGATTATTCCGGCACTCAGGCCTGTAAAGCGCTCAAGGCCGAGGGCTACCGCATCGTGCTGGTCAATTCCAATCCAGCGACGATCATGACGGACCCGGAACTCGCGGACGCCACCTACATCGAGCCGATCACGCCCGAGATTGTTGCCAAAATCATTGCCGAAGAACGCCGCGCCCGGCCAAATGACAAGCTGGTGCTGTTGCCGACGATGGGTGGACAGACGGCGCTCAATACGGCACTTGCGCTGGAAAAAAACGGCACTTTGAAACGGCTTGGAGTCGAACTTATTGGCGCTAAGGCCGATGCCATTGATATGGCTGAGGACCGCAAGCTATTTCGCGACGCCATGGATCGCATCGGTCTCGAAAGCCCGCGTGCTGTGATTGCGTCGTCACCAATCCTTCTCGACGCTGAAGGTCAGATCGTCCGCAATTCTGACGGCGGCGTTGTCTATGATAAATTCGCGGGCTTCAAGGAAGCCATGACCGCGCTCGACAAGATCGGGTTGCCCGCCATTATCCGCCCCGCCTTCACAATGGGTGGCACGGGGGGCGGCGTCGCGTACAACCGCGAAGAGTTCGAAGCCATCGCGCGCTCGGGCATTGATGCTTCGCCCGTCGGTCAGATCCTGGTCGACGAAAGCCTGATCGGCTGGAAAGAGTACGAGATGGAAGTGGTCCGCGATAAAGCGGACAACTGCATCATCATCTGCTCAATTGAAAACATCGACCCGATGGGCGTCCATACCGGCGACAGCATTACCGTCGCGCCGGCCCTGACTTTGACCGACAAAGAATACCAGATGATGCGCGACGCCTCGTTGGCGGTGCTGCGCGAAATTGGTGTCG
>JANNUW010000015.1:0-4444 GCA_031414095.1 Hyphomicrobium sp.
CAGGCGTCTCAGCAACGGAAAAATGCCGCTACTCCCCACGGAGCCAGCGGCAAGACGGTGCTCAGTGCTCGGCTCGGACACCAGGAACCCCAAGAGGCGGTCATTGTTTGGTGTGCCGACGACTTCTGCAACAAAATCGGCTCTTTTGGGACCTCGTGCTCTTGCTGCAGCTTGTCCGCTCATCACGGCAGAACGGAAATTTTATCGGTAATTTCCGCTTTTTCAGAAAACTGGTCTGCATGCAGAAGCACAGCTGACATGGTTTGACAGCTGCACTTGGTCTCATGTTGACCCAAAACTGACTTCTGCGATTGCCATCAGATACGGTTGTTGACAGGTCAGCCAGGTTGTTCGGAGACCACAAAATCGATCATTGCTTGCCACTCGTCCGGCAGAAATCCCCAGTCAGGTAAATCGGGCATTGCCGCTTCCAGCATTTCACTGCTGGGTTCACGCATCGCTAATACAGCAGCGCGCGCGGTGGTAATGTGAACTTTCCAGTCTGAATCGCCTGTGGCCGACGCAATTGCCTTGGCCACCTTGACAATCATGGGGTCCGCAGTCATTGGGAATTCTCCGCAAATGCAGTATCCAATGCGGCGAGATCTGGCGCATGAACTCGGTCTAGTGCCAGCAGAACTGCGTCGATTTCCTGAATTTCCAAGTTGATGTCATAGGAGAGTTTACCGGCATTGATATCCTGTTCATCCCGCACGGCCAACATTGAGAGTTGGGCATTGATTGTTCCTAACGCTGCAACCGCGCGCTCGAGTCGGAGAAGCCCCCGTTCCACCAGACTTTCCAGCTCTTCAATCGCACGCTGCTGATGCCGCCGGCCTGCGATGGTTTCGCGCAATTGGGCCTTAATACGGGGATCAGTTGCGTTGGTTACCCTTTGTTCTAACTCACCTATGCGATAGAGCAGGTGCAATTTCGCCTCCATTTGGCGATTCATTTCGGATTGAAATGGAACAAGGAGCTGTGCAAGGCGGGCTATGCCTGTGAGCCAGTCATCAACCGCCAATAGGGCCTTTTGCACTTCTCCACGCATGCTGCCGCTGTGAAAAAACACGCCTTGCAGACTCGCACGATGGGCAACAGCCTGGGTAATCTGACCGCGAATGCCAGCATCTGCAATGCTTTCGACTTGAAAGTAGTCCTCAAGGGCCACCGCGATCGACTGAGTTATGCCTTGGGGATCAGTCATACCGGTCGCTATCAGGAAAGAAGCGGCGCCCAGCCCCAATAGCATCACTGCGATCCAGCTCCATTGTGGGATGGAGAATGCTTGGGCATTCAACCCGACAATGAGAGTTGCAAACACCGTGAACATTAAAGTGGTCAAGGTTTCTGTCGCACCAATTGCATATCTCAACCGGGCATAGCTTAGGCTTCTCTGCAAATTGCCCTTCTTAAATCGGCTTAGGTTGCTTCGATCCATGTTCACAGTTCCACATCTGTGT
The DNA here is from genome assembly GCA_031414095.1 of Hyphomicrobium sp. Lineage (GTDB taxonomy): Bacteria > Pseudomonadota > Alphaproteobacteria > Rhizobiales > Hyphomicrobiaceae > JANNFX01. The sequence continues at coordinate 1,464 of JANNUW010000015.1, forward strand.
AGTTATGGTGACACTTCACTGTTCAGCTGAAATTTTGAGATACGTCTGATCGATAGAAACAGCGTTTGCGGTGAACATTGCACCCCCTGAGACATGGGCAATGCGGCTGAGAACGCCTGGGCCAGCACCTTCACCGAAGGCAATGGTGAAAAACTTGGTCCCACCGGCTTCTACCGCCGCTGGCAAGCAGGTCTGGAACATTTTGTTCTCTGATATTTCGCCCGCAGTGTCAGCCCCATCGGATAGCAGGATGATGCCATAGAGGCGGTTTTCGCCTGACGCCTGATCGGCGCGCCTCATATCGTTCATCTTGTTTGCTGCCGCACAGACCGCGCCGTGAAGGTTAGTCCCTCCACCCGAAACGAGATTGAGAACGCGCTCGGACAGGCCCTCTGCCACGGTCGCGGCGGGCTGCACGTCAGACACAACGCTGACGCTGTCATTGAAAACCATGAGTCCCACCATATCGCGCGGGTCGAGACGTTTGAGAAATGCAGCAGTCGCTTCCGTCGCAGCACGAATGGCTTCGCCATTCATGGAGCCTGACACATCCAGAACCAGCATGGCAGTCGCTTTCCGTTTGGTGGCGCGGAACTGATCGATGATGGCCGCCGATGTACCAGCATCCGGCACCTGAAATGCGGGTACTGTTTCTGGCCGCGCTGCAGGATCCGTTCCATTCTCCATGGCGAGGGGCGAGGCAACTGGAACTTTTGAGTCCAATGGCCTCAACATGTATTGTACGGCATTGGACTGCTGCTCCTTGGCAAGCACAAAATTGAGGAACAGGCGAGCGGCCTCCGCCTGCTCTGGGCTAACCCAATCGGTTCCGTCGAGGATGCAATAGGGGTGTTCACTCCAAAACGTGCCTTCAGAGGGAAACACGAAAACGAGCGGCCATCTGAGTTCCTGGCCATGCTCCAGATTGAATCGAACCACACCTTCTTCGAACGCGGCAACGACATGCAGAAAATCTGGACCCTGCTGCGCCATGAGTTTGAACAGGTCGGTTGTCACCATGCCATACTTCGCCGTATGCTTGGCAATGGCACTTAGCGCGTGTTCAACGCGCTGATCGTAGATTTGCTCAGCCTTGAGTCCGCTGGTCTGGCCGGTAAGGCCGTAAATCACTGATGTGAGGAAGAGCAGGCCTGCACTGGAGTATTGCGGGTGCGTATGGCCCAGTTTTAATTTGCCCCACTCCGGATGGCCATAACGGGCCCAACCCTCCGGGTCGGCCGCGAGATCAATGATGGTTTTCCAGCCAATCTTCTTGCCGGGCCATCCTAGGGCCTCCGCCATGGGCCGCCACATGGCCAGGCCTGCCGGCGTATAGATGGTTGATTTGCAGGGCCCTGTCATAGCTGGGCGGCTGCGCTGTTCGGACCAGCGGTCTCGGAATTGCGCAACCCATGAATCCTCGCCCGGACTCCACACCACCGGCCGCAGCTTGCCATTTAGCAGGTTCAGCATCGAGTCGCCGGAAAGTTCGCCCGTGATATCAATGCCGATGGGCTTGCCTGACTTTGTCTGGATACCTTGGGCAACAAATTCCTTGGCTGCGGCATCAAGCCATTTCTTTTTGGTGACTGAGGACGCAATAGTCAGGTGCACGGGCTCGATACCCATGATGGTGGTGGGGTTCAAGCTCCCACTGCCGAGAAGGCCTTGTTCGCTGTTCGCTAGGATAACGGCGACACCTGCCACGGTGAGTCCCATGATTATAAAAAAGGCCCTGCGCGTGCGGTTCATGATTTTTCTCCCTTGTGAAAAGATCGACTCTTGCCGTTCTGCGGACTGAGTATTTCAATGGAGGTGCTGTCATAATGAGACAGGGCCAAAGGCTCACTGTTCGTCGTCGGGTCGTTAGCCAGAAACTCTGCCAGGGCCTGTGCAGCGAGCGCCTCCTGCTCGACCTCCCTTGCCGCGAAGTCCGTGGCGGAGAAATTTGAATCCGCCACACGAGACCGGGCCATGGCCTTTTCGCGTTCCTCTCCCACCATTTCCTCGAGCCGGTTCAGTGAGTCACCCGGTGTGCCGAGGTTGCCAACCATCGTGGCCGCCATGTTTTGGAGATCGGCCATGGCGCGATTGACCTTGAGATCACCTATCTGCCAGCGGAGCTTTTCTATCTTCGCACGTGTTTCGTTGATGGCCACATCTCGGGTCTGCACCAGTTGCAGGTAAGTCCCTTCCGCCGCCGTTAGTTGCGTGCGGTCCTCCGCCAGTCGTGCCGAGACTTCCTTTAGCTGTAGCGCATACCGGGCCGCCGGCTTCATTTCGCTCGCCTTGACGAGAGCCTGCATCCTGGCGGTGGTATCAACGATCTTTGCCTCACCTTTGCTGACCTGAAATTTCAATCGCTCCGACAAGGTGGCATGGGAGACGAGGCCCTCATTGAAACGGCCAACAAGCTTGCGCAGATTCTCCTTCTCAAGCTCGAGAAGAGCCTCAGGATTTTTCCGCTCGAACACGGACACCAGCTTGCTGGCCAGACCATGAATTACGTTCCAGGCTCGGAGCATCAGGCGCATGGTTCACTCTCCTTTGCATTGTCTCAAGCAACCCAATTGCATCCGTTGTGCCAGTTCACAGGCCAAGCCGGAAAATTTGTAAGTTATTGAAATAAAATGATTATACGAAGAGCCACCGGCTTGTGCAGAATCGCTTGAGCAAGGAATTGCCAGAAGGCCGAATTTGACTGGCGGAAATTTGCTTGCTCGGGCTAGACAGTTTCGACAACTATTGTCGGGTTGGCGGCCTTCAGCGCATTCATAAATTTCTTACGCTCCGCAAAACGGCAAAGTTTCAGTTTGCCATTTGAGAACTTGGTCTGGATACCTAGGACCTGTTGACAAACTCTTTCATCCACAACCGAATTGAGACGATGTGGATGAAGCCTGAGTAGCTGTACGCTGTCTTGTCGTACCTTGTGGCGAGACGGCGGGCGTTTTTGAGTTTGTTGAAGCAGCGTTCGATCA
>JANNUW010000016.1:0-14914 GCA_031414095.1 Hyphomicrobium sp.
GGTCAGAAAATGTCGAAGTCGAAGGGCAACGTGCTCGATCCCCTCGACATCATCGACGGCATCGCCATCGATGAGCTCGTCACGAAGCGCACCACTGGCCTCATGAAGCCCGAGGACGCGCCGCGCATCGCCAAGGATACGAAAAAAGAGTTCCCTAACGGCATTCCGGCCTACGGCACCGACGCGCTGCGCTTCACGCTGACGCGCATGGCGGCCCAAGGCCGCGACATCAAACTGGCTTTGCCCGTCATCGAAGGCAATCGCAACTTCGCGACCAAGCTGTGGAACGCGGCCCGCTTTGCCGAAATGAACGAGTGCGTGCGCCAGCGCGACTTCAATATCAAGAAAGTCAGCAATACGCTGAACCGTTGGATCGCGGGCGAAACAGAACGCGCCGCCAAGGCTGTGACCGCTGGCATCGAGGGCTACAAATTCAACGAAGCCTCGGGCGCCATCTACGAATTCGTGTGGGGCATCTTCTGCGATTGGTATCTGGAACTCATCAAGCCCATCCTGATGGGCGACGACGAGGCCGCCAAACAGGAAACGCGGGCGACCGTTGCCTGGGTGCTCGACCAAATTTTGAAATTGCTGCACCCCTTCATGCCCTTCATCACCGAAGAGCTGTGGGCGCACATGGTCGAGCACGGCGTCGCCCGCCAGAACCTGCTGTGCCTCAGCGAGTGGCCCCAGTTGTCTGGTCTTGCCGATGCCAAGGTCGATGAGGAAATCGCCTGGGTCATTGCCTTCGTCGAAGAGGTGCGCTCTGTGCGCCAGGAAATGAATGTGCCGGCTGGCCTCAAGGTGCCTTTGCTGGTTTTGGGCGCTAACGCGGTCACCTGCAGATGGCTACGCGAACACGAGGATACCTTAAAGCGTCTTGCCCGCGCCGAAAGCCTGGAGACCGCCAAAACTCCACCCAAGGGAGCAGCGCTGATGGTCGTCGGCGAGGCGACCATCGCACTGCCGCTCGAAGGCGTGATCGACATGGGCGCGGAACGCAAACGGCTGGAGAAAGAGATCGCCAAGTCCGAAAGCGATCTCGCCAAAGCTGAGGCGTGGCTTTCCAACGACGCCAACGTCGCCAATTCGCCGCCTCAGGTCTTGGAGCTCAATCGCGAACGGGTGTCTGAAGGCGCCGATAAAATCAAGCGCCTGAAGGCCGCGTTAAAACGCATCGAAGCCTGAAGAGATTACGTTGCCGGCTTTGCCAGTTCGGCTTCGATGGCCGCAATCACGTCTTTTGAATCCGGCTCCGCGCCGGAGAAAAACGACTGCACGATGAGGCCATCGCGGCCGATCAGATACTTGTGAAAGTTCCAGCCGGGAACGGCTTTCGGGCCGAGCGCACCTGCTGCCCACTTGTAGAACCGGTGCGCGCCGTCGCCTTTCACGACATTCTTCTGTGTGAGCGGAAACGTGATGCCGAAATTGCCCTCGCAGAACTCTTTGATGTTTTCTGCGCTGCCGGGCTCCTGACCGCCAAAGTCGTTCGACGGCACGCCTATCACGACGAGGCCCTTCTGCTCGTAGGTCTCCTGCAATTTTTGCAGTCCGGTGTATTGCTTGGTGAAGCCGCAAAACGAGGCCGTATTGACGACGACAAGAACTTTACCGGCATAGGCCGACAACGGCATCGGTTTGCCGTCTATCGACGTGAATTCAAAATCGAAGGCGCTGCCCATCTGGCTTGGTCCCGCTCTAACCGATGCCGGCGCGACCAGAAGCAGCGCCAGCGAGAAAACTTTGATTGCAAGTGAGCGCATGGTCACGGGTTCTTTCATCGCCGGTATGAACTCCTTTCAACGTCAAAACGGCCACGCAGGATCAGTCGCCCCCTGCCCCCTGCACTCACGCCATCGAGCACAACGCGTGCCGCACGGACTCGTCCGTTGCTTCCAGAAAGGCGGCGATCGCCAGCGTCGAAGCCTTATCGGACAGCAGCGGCGCATGTCCCTGCCCTTTGACCACAGTATCGGTAAACATGGGATGGCGGCGCCGCATCTCGTCGACCGTTTCGGCTGACAGGATGTCGGAATTCTCGCCACGCAGCACCATCATCGGGTGCACCTTCAGGGCTTCGAACTGCGGCCACAGCGCCGGTATCGGGCCATCCAAGACCGACAACGAATTTCCGATCTTGGGATCGTAACCGGGCGCGGGGCGGCCGTTGCGCTCGTTGAACCACTGGCGCGCGACCTGTTCCCATTTCTCTTCAGGCACCGCGGGAAATGCGCGCACGTTCATGTCGCGCACCAGCTTGGTCGCTTCGGTCCACGAGGCGGGCAGCGGAATGCGCCCGGCATAGGCGCTGATGCGGGCCAGCCCGCTGCGCTCGATGATGGGCCCTATGTCGTTTAAAACGACGGGCCCGAACGATGCCGGCTGAGCCGCGGCCAGAACCATCGCGATGAGGCCACCGCGCGACGTGCCAATGATGGCGCAACCGGTCAGATCCTGCAGTGTGATGAAATCGGCGACGTCGAGCATTTCGATCGGCACGGCATAGTTGCGCCAATCGGGATCGTAGTCCGACAGCCCGCGACCCCGGCAATCGATGCAATAGACATCTCGGCAGCGCCCCGGCATCGACGACAAAGCCGAGGCCAGATCGTGGAAGTCGCGGCCGTTGCGTGTGAGCCCTGGCAGACACAGAACCGGACGCAGCGTCGGCCGGCGCGGCGCCTTTGCCGGATAGAGCCGTGCATGCAGCCGCAGCCCGTCGCGCGCGGTGAAAGCGTAATCACGAAAGGGAGAAACGGGCGTTGCCAAAGCGGGAATTTCCTTACAGCCGGCCGATGATGTCGCGCTTCTTATAAGCCTAACCGGCCGATTTATCAGCGGCTTTCGATCCGGCTTTGGCGCGGCGCAAATCGTCTTCGAGACGCAGAGCTGTGCCTTCTTCGCCGAGCCTCGCGCGATAAATCTGGATGTTGGCCAGAACTTTGGCCACGTACTCGCGAGTCTCTTGAATGGGAATGCGTTCGATCCAATCGATACTATCGGCGTTGGCGTCGCGCGGATCGCCCAATTCGCGGATCCACTGCCGCGCGCGCCCAGGGCCCGCGTTATAGCCAGCCAGCGCCAAAATGTAGGAGCCTTTGAATTCGTCCATGCGGTCGGCGGTGTAGGCCGAGCCCATCATGGTGTTGTATGCCGTGTCGGTCAGCAGCCGTTTGACATCGCATTTGATCTTGTAGTCTTTGCAGACATGCTCGGCCGTAACCGTCATGACCTGCAGCAGGCCTTTGGCGCCAGCCCCCGATACCGTGAGGTTGTTGAACTCGGTTTCCTGCCGCGCTATGCCCAAGAGAAAAGCTGTCTCAGGTGGTTTGCGCAGCGGCGTGTAGGCCGGGAACGAGTGCACGGGATAGGCGTAGTAAATTAGGTTCTGGCGCGCGCTAATGGCCGCCTTGCCGGTGCGCACCGCCATTTGCGTATCGCCGATCGCCTCGGCAAGATGCGCCGCCAAGGCACTGCCAGCTTCGCTGTCAAAGACGTTGCGCAACTGGACAAGGAAGGAGCGCATGATGTCGCGATCGAGGCCCGCCTTGCGGCCGACGACGACGGCTTGCACGGTGTCGAGCGACACGAACTTGGCGATTTCGGCGTCGGACGGGAACGCCGGCGGGACAATCGTAATCGTCTGATTATTGGGCTCGAGCTTCAGGCGGGCCAACATGCCGTGGAAGGTGTCGCTATCGCGCGCGGCCTCTTTGTAGTGGGCGGTCGCCTCGGTGCCGTTGCCAGTGCTTTCGGCCATGCGGCCGAGCCAGTAACTGGCTTTGGCGCGCGACAGGGGGCCGTCGGCTACTTTCTTGAGAGCGAGAAAATGCGGCTCGGCGCGTTTTGGGTCTTTAAGCATCCGAAGGGCCAGCCAGCCCGCGAGGAAATGCTGCTCCTTGAGCGGATTGACGGTCAGTGTCCCGGAATCGCGTACCAGATCATAGGCGAGCAGATATTTACCGGCGGTCATCGACGCGTATGCGTTAGCACGGCGCTCTTCCCACCAGGAATCGGGCACCACGGTTTTGGCCGCGTCCGTGGGGGCGGTCAGCAGAAGTTTCGCGGCCTCGTCGCGTTTGCCGGCGCGGCGAAGAGCCTGGACGCGGTGAAAGACCAAACCCCAATCGGGCTCAGCGGGTGCTGGAATTGCATCAAGCAACGCTTTGCCGTTGGCGGCCTGCATGAACACGGCAAGGCGCGCATTGGCCACGCTCTGATCTGCGGCCGGCAACAAAGTAATCGTGCGCTTGGCATATTCGGAGCGGGCCTTGCGCTCGCCGGCATAGCGAAGATCGTCGATGATAAAGCGGTCGAGCCGCCATTTATGATCGGCCGGCGTCAGCAGCTTGCCGAAGCGTTCGAGAAAGCCGGTTTCGAGCGTCGCGGGAATGCTGTCTTCGCGCCACGCCAAGGATGCGATGCGCGTTGCTTCGGTCGTGTTGCCTTCGGCTAAAAGTGCCGACGCGAGCGCCGCCTTGCCAATGCCCGTCTGCGGCGGCTGATCTTTAAAGCTCGCCTTGATGGAGGCCGCGGTTCCGCCTTGTGTGAACAGGGCTTCCTCGAGGCGCTGCGTTAAGAGCCCGCGCTCGGGCCACGTCGGATTGGTGTCGAGGAAAGCGCGATATTCGGCCGGCGTCCCGTAGCCGCTTTTGAGCCGGAACCAATCAGCCAGCTTGCGGCCCGCCGGGTCTTTTATTTGGGCCTGTAAATCGGCCCCCTTCGAGCGGCTCGAAGCCCGGACTGCGGCGATACTATCGCGCACGAGCGTGGCGTCCGCGGCCGAAATCTCGTAATTGCGCACCGGTGCCGTGGCCTTGTCGAGACGCTCGAAATGCTCGATCTCGGCCTTCGACGGCGCTGCCGGCTTGGGCAGCAACGGCCGCCCTGCTGCCTCGCTCGCGGCAGGCGCCGCTAAGGCTGGCGCGGGTTCAGCAGTGGCGGGCGTCGCTCCCCCTACGACGAGAAGCAAAAGCCAAGGGATGGCCGGGCCGCTAACCAACGCAGAAAGCGCCCTGAACTGCTTGACGGCAAAGCGTGGCCACTGCAAAGCAAGAACCTCTCGGATGGTCGCGGCTGGCCCATTGCCTTGCCCGCAAACAGTTGACAGCTTAGGGTCGGATATGAGCCTTTTGGAGGCTGGATGGGAGCGCCCGCCATGCCAACTCCTATGCCGTTTTTCAAGGTTAACAAGAGCGGCCTTGGCGTTCAAGGGGAACGGGCTTAAACAGCCGAAACGCTCGTCAAACGTTCGAAAGTAAAATTACAAGGTTTCAGGCAATAAGCACTGCCCACGGCCGCCGCAAGGCATGGTCTCAGCGTCGCATCCCTCAAACTTGGTACAGAACCGAAAGCTGAAGCTGCATGTTCAAAGGCTCTTACACGGCGCTGATTACGCCGTTCAAGGACAAGCGGGTTGACGAGGAGGCACTGCGGCGGCTCGTCGAGTGGCAGATCACCGAGGGCACCCACGGCTTGGTTCCGACCGGCACCACCGGCGAGAGCCCGGCGCTCGATTACGAAGAACACAACCGCGTCATCGAAGTGACGATCGAGGCCGCCCGCGGGCGCGTTCCTGTTATCGCCGGCACGGGGTCGAATTCCACGTCCGAAGCCATCTGGCTGTCGCAGCATGCCGAAAAGGCGGGCGCGCAGGGCTTGCTCGTCGTCACACCCTATTATAACAAGCCGACCCAAGAGGGGCTCTATCAGCACTTCAAGGCCATCAATGACGCGGTCGGCATCCCTATCATCATTTACAATATTCCCGCCCGCTCGATCGTCGACATGTCGGTCGACACGATGGCTCGGTTGTACGAACTGAAGAACATTACCGGCGTCAAAGACGCGACCGCCAATATCGCCCGCGTATCCCAGCAGCGCGCGGCCATGGGACCCGACTTCAACCAACTGTCGGGTGAAGACGCGACCGCGCTCGCGTTCATCGCGCACGGCGGTCACGGCTGCATTTCGGTCGCCTCGAACGTGGCGCCGCGCTTGTGCGCGGAATTCCAGAACGCGTGCCTCGCCGGCGATTTCAAAACCGCCTTGACGATGCAGGATCGCTTGATGCCCCTGCACGATGTCATGTTTATCGAAACCAATCCGGGCCCGGTGAAGTACATAGCTTCACGTCTGGGCCTGTGTTCAGCCGAGATGCGCCTGCCTATGGTTCCCGTGACGGATGGTGCCAAGAAGAAAATCGACGCGGCGCTCGAGCGCGTCGGACTCGTTCAAGCCCAGGCGGCCGAGTAAACGTATGGCGGCCCGCAAACCTGCTAAAACGGAAGAAGGGCGCACACGCATTGCGGAAAACCGCAAGGCCCGCCACGAATATTTCGTCACCGACACCTGGGAAGCCGGCCTGATGCTGACCGGCACCGAGGTCAAGTCTCTGCGCAAGGGTCAGTCGAACATCGCCGAAAGCTACGCCTCCCCCGAGGCAGACGGCCTGTGGCTCGTCAACATGTACATCCCCGAGCATCAGGCATCGGGCGCTTTTTTCCAGCACGAGCCGCGCCGCAAACGCAAGCTGCTGCTGCACGCGTCCGAGATCCACAAGATGATCCATGCCGTCGAGCGCAAGGGCATGACGATCATTCCACTGCAGCTTTATTTCAACGACAAGGGCCGTGTAAAACTGAAGCTCGGCCTCGCCGAAGGCAAGAAGCTGCACGACAAGCGCGACAGCGAAAAGAAGCGCGACTGGGACCGCGAGAAATCGCGCATCATGCGCGACAAAGGCTAGCACAAATGGAGCGCGCACCCTGGCCATGGCCAGCAGCCATCGACGATGGTGGCGCGCGGCATCTTCTGGTTGCGGGCACGCCGCTGCCTGATATCGCGCTCGAGGCCACGCGCGGCACGCCGGTCAACCTCGCGCAGCTCAAGGGCCGCGCGGTCCTGTTCATTTATCCCTACACGGGCACGCCGGGGCAGCCGAACCCGCTGGACTGGGATACCATTCCAGGCGCGCACGGCTCAACGCCGCAAGCCGAAGGCTTTCGCGACGCCTATCGGCAGTTTTCGGATGTGGGCTTCGAAGTGTTCGGCCTCAGCGGGCAGACAAGCGCCGATCAGACGGCGTTTGCCAGCCGCACAGCTTTGCCGTTCCAGCTTTTGAGCGATGCCGGCTTCGCGTTCGCCAATGCCTTGCGCCTGCCCCGGTTCTCGACCGGTGGTGTGGTGTACTTGAGGCGCATCACGCTGATTTTGCACGACGGCGTTATCACGCAATCCATCTATCCCGTGCATCCTCCCGATACGCACGCGCGCGCCGTCCTGGAGCTCATCGCAAACCCGCTTTAGCCGCAACGGCAACTGGCTCGCGGTTACATTGCTTTGACGTATACGCCACCCGTCATGGGGCTATCCACGCCGGTCGTACCGGGGAAAGTAATCGGAAGCCCGCGCAGCGAGCGCACAGCGAGGTACGCCCACGCCTCGGCTTCGATCATGTCGCCATCGAGTCCCACCGCCTCGGCCGGCACCACGGCATTCTCGACACGGCCCGCGAGCATCGACATGATCGTTTTGTTTTTGCGGCCACCCCCGGCGACGACCCAAAGTTCGGGCTGCTCTGGAAAATGCTCCCGGGCTTTTGCAATGGATAGCGCTGTGAACGCAGCCAGCGTTGCAGCACCGTCCTCGACGCTCAGGCCTTCCAGTTGCCCGGCGCTGAAGGAGTTGCGATCGAGCGACTTAGGCGGCACCCTCGCAAAGTGATCGTGCCCGAGCCAGGCGTGCAGAATGTTCTCATCGACGCGTCCCCGCGCGGCGCTGGTGCCGTCTTTATCGTAGGCTTCGCCCGCGTGGCGCAGCATCCAGTCGTCCATGAGCGCGTTGCCGGGACCGGTATCGAAGGCCAACAGCTCTGCGTCGCGGCAGACGTAAGTTACATTGGAAACGCCGCCGATGTTGACGACGGCCAGCGGCCGCTGAGGGAGTTTAGAGACGAGCGCCTTGTGATAGATCGGCACGAGCGGCGCGCCCTGCCCGCCCGCCGCCGTATCGGCCGCGCGCATATCAAAGACCACGTCGATGTTGGTCATTTTTGCAAGCGCAGCGCCGTCTCCCAATTGGATGGTCAGCATTTTCGGGATCGTCAGCGTGACGAATTCCGCGACGCCCAACTTGTAATCCGTGCCCGTAACGGTTTGCGCGACTGCCTTGTGCAAAACCGTCTGGCCGTGGAACCCGATCACGTCGATGGTCGAACGGTCGAGCCCATACTGCGCCATCAAGGCCGCAACCGCCGCGCCGTGCATGCGCGTCACGAGCTCCTCAGCGATCTGCAAAGCATGCGGCCGCTCATCGCGCTGCGTGCAAAGTTGCGCCGCCTGCATCGCATGCGCGAGAAGACGCCGGTCACCCGGGTTGTAGGGCAATGTCAGGCACGGCCCACGAACGACCTCGTCTTCGCCGTCGGTTTCGATCATGACGACGTCGATGGCGTCCATCGATGTTCCGCTCATGAGCCCAATTGCGCGCTTTAGCCTGCCGCCAGACTTGCCCATCAGCCCCGCCTCATGTCATGAGCGTTCCACAGGGCCGATCCTACCGCGTTGCCCCATTCGATCCCACCTCCAAGTGTTGCGGCAAATGTTGCGCCGCCACCAACACATCAGCAGAAACAGATGACCCAGTTGCGAAGTGATTTTCTGAACGTTTTGACGGAGCGCGGCTTCATACATCAGGCGTCGGATGCGTCCGGCATTGACGCGCTCGCGGCCAAAGGCGGGCTCGTCGCTTACGTCGGATACGATTGCACCGCGCCATCGCTGCACGTCGGCTCGTTGTTGTCGATCATGATGCTGCATTGGATGCAAGCGACGGGAGCTGGCAAACCCATCACGCTCATGGGCGGCGGCACCACCCAGGTCGGCGATCCATCGGGCAAGGACGAGACGCGCCAACTGCGGACCATTGAGGAAATCGATGGCAACAAGAACAGCCTTAAACAGGTGTTCGCGCGACTGTTGAAATTCGACCAGAGCCCTACGGGCGCGGTGATGACGGACAATGCCGAATGGCTGGCCCCGCTCAACTACATCGACTTTCTGCGCGACGTCGGACGGCACTTCTCGGTCAACCGCATGCTCACGATGGACTCGGCCAAGATGCGCCTCGAGCGCGAGCAGGAGCTCTCGTTCATCGAGTTCAATTACATGCTGTTGCAGGCCTACGACTTCGTCGAGCTGGCGCGCCGCTATGGCTGCAATCTGCAGATGGGCGGCTCCGATCAGTGGGGCAATATCGTCACCGGCATCGATCTGGGACGGCGCATGGGCCTCAAGGACCAGCTTTACGCGCTCACTTGCCCGCTGTTGACGACGGCATCGGGCGCCAAAATGGGCAAGACTGCGGCAGGCGCAGTGTGGCTCAACGACGAGCAGCTCTCGGCCTACGGCTACTGGCAATACTGGCGCAACACCGAAGACGCCGACGTCGGGCGCTTCCTCAAACTTTTCACGACGTTGCCGGTGGATGAAATCGCCAAGCTTGCAGCCTTAGGCGGCGCCGAAATAAACGAAGCCAAGAAGGCGCTCGCGACGGCCGCAACCGCGCTCATTCACGGTACGGACAAGGCGCAAGCCAGCGCTGAGACGGCGCGCAAGACGTTCGAGGAAGGCATCGCTGCGGAAGGATTACCAGTTTACAGCGCAGTTATCGGCCAGGGCCTTCCCATTCAGCCGCTATTTGTAAAGGCAGGACTTGCGACGTCGAATACTGAGGTTCGAAAAGCGATCACCAATAATGCAATATCAATAAACGACACTAAGGTCACTGATGCGAACTATATTTTGACACAAGTTGATATCGTGGACGGTTGGGCCAAGCTATCGCTTGGCCGCAAAAAGCACGTGCTTCTAAGGCCGGTCTAACGCCAACGGGCGCAATAGCGCCTTTCGCGTATTGCGCCCTTGGACCAACCCGTCGTTTGGAGCAGAAATTCAGTGCCGAGACCGTTAGGGCGTGCCGGTGAGCGGCGCGCCCTTCGACGACCAGCCGTCGATCGACTCCGCGGCAGCAGCCGGTTTGCGAGTCGCGGTATTGCCCGAGACCGACGAACTCGATGCGCGCACACGGCTCTCGACCGGCGCCGCGGATTTGGGATCATCACGCACGAGCACCTTGGGATCGGGGTTCGTCATCTGGAAGATTTCCCGGAAAATGCCCGGCGCCACCATCGAGAACGGATTGACCACGACTTGCGGTTTGGAAATCGGCCCCTGAATGGCATACGTGATTCCCAGCAACCCTTCGCATTTAAGACCCGCGATAATCTGACCGACGATTGGGATTCCGCATAGCGCACTGTTGATCCCCTGGAGCGGAACATACGTGCCGCCCAAACTCAAGCGCTGCGTCACGTGATCGATTTTTCCGCGCACAGTCGCACCCAGCACCGGCCCGCGCAGATAGCTCTCCTCGACAACGAACTGCCCATGCCCGGCCGAGAACGGCACCTTGAGGTGATCGAACTGGAACTGCTCGCGCGTAACTTTTTTCCTTTTACCGCTGTCGGCCTCGGCGCCGGGCGCGCCCGAGAACACTTCCGCCACGACCGGGTCTCCGAGGACTTTAAAATCGTCGACGAATAAAATACCGGTCTTCGAGGCAGCGCCTTTGCCGTCGAGATTGACTTCCAGCCGAACCCTGCCGCCTTGCAGATTTGGATAAAATCCGGCGAGCCGGAATGCCTGACCAGCGTCGGTTGAATCGGCGTAGATCACGCGGGCCTGATCGGGCGGATGACGCAACAGAACTTTGAGCGGCTTGCCGCCGTCGAGCATTCCGTCGACTTTTAAACCCGTCAACTTGTCGTCGCGGTCCGACAGGCGGAGTACGACATCGCGCAGTGAAACGTCGTTGTGACCCAGCACCGTGCCGATCTCGGCGACCAACTCGATGCCCGCGCTTGGGCGCAGCGGCCGGATGCGATCGGCATCCGAAGCGTTGATCGAGACCAGCGCGCTGAACATATCGCGCCCGTCGAAGGTAGCCCCCTTGGCCGTAATCTTCCAGATTTTTGCCGGCGAAAGCTTGCCCCGAACCTCCAAGCGAGAGACCACGTTCAGAGAAAAATCGGGAAAGTAGAACTCGCGCACGTCGTTGGTTTCGTCGATCGACAACCAGCCCTCGATGGCCACGTTGTCCCCTGCGACCTTGAAGTTCTGCAATTCTATGGTGTTGGTTTTGCCCTTGGCGACATCGAACTGAGCGAACGCCGCTTTGCCCGCCGGTTTTTTCCAGGCGATATCGCGCAAGCCAACATCAGCGTTGCTGAGTTCGGCGTGAACCTGCACCTTGGGCGATCCGTCGGCGAGCTGCGCAATCGAAATGTCGATCGGCATATCGCCTTGCACGAGGTGATTGATGTCAAGACCGAGCTGGGTGCGGTCGGCATTGTCGAGGGTCGCTGTCACGTGCAGGGGCGGCTGCTTATCGGGCTCGGCGCCGACGATCCGCTGGCCCTCGAGTTTCATCTGCACGCCATTCACCAGCACGTCGCCTTTGGCCTGGATCGACGTGCCCGACGCTTCGATTGCCATGCTGCCGCCGGTGATATCGAGGCCTTTTATTTTCTGCTTGCACTTTAAATCGCTGAGTTGGATTTTTCCCGCCGCAATGATGCTGCTCGGCGCGACGTTGGCAACCATCGGGAATTTGACGTCGACAAAGGCGTCGGCTTTGCCTTCGAGCGCATCGAGCGGGACATCACCCGCCATCCGTGGCAGCACACCGGCCTTTATCAGAATTTCGAGCACCGGCCCGAGCGCCGTTTGCGAACGGGCTTGGAATCCCGCTTCTGGTATCGCACTGGCTAACCCCGCGACCGTGAAGCGGCCGCCCTTCATGGCGATCTTCTTGCCCGATGATGCTTCCAAAGACGCGTCGGGCATGGCGATTTCCAGCGCGTCGTTTTCGAGCCTGATCAGCGCGCGCGGCACTTCGAGCGGGTTGAGGCCATTGACTGTTGCAATCTTGACATCCGCGGTTTCGAGCGCAAACGAAAGCCGCGAGCGATTGGGCGCGGCAGCAACCGGCTCGCCTTCGAAATAACGCCCGCTCACGACCGAGAGCGTGCCAGCTCCGGGCGTTGCGCCCACCACGTGCTCGTGAACCCAGCGCCGTGCCAAAGGCGCGACGGCGTTGGGCCACAGCGCTTTCAAGACCGGCAGCGGCATAGGGCTGATCTGCCCGTCGAGTTTGGCGCTCGCAGGGCCAAGACCCGCGGTCATTTCGCCCTGCAAGGAGACGTGTCCGCCACCAGCCTCGAGATCGAAGGCGCTCAGCTGCATCAGTCCGACATTGGGGACAAGGCGTCCTGTGGCGGCCCACCGATCAATCGGAATCAATCCCGCTGGCGCATCGTCCGACGCCAACCCGCCGGACGTCGATTTTAGAGCAAAACGCCATTCGGGCTGGCCGTTGGCACCGGCCACACCCGCCATCTCGCCGGTCACGGTCATGTGGCTGCCGCCCCACTTCAAGGTCGATGGCGACAGCGTGAAAATCTTAGCGCCAGCATCGTAGCTGATCTGCATGAGGCCGGCTTCGAGGGCCAGTGGCGCTTGCAGCGCGGGCCAATTGATCTCACCGCGGCCAAGCTCGAGCGCGAGCGTGGCCGACTTCAAGATGCCCGATGTCGAGACTTCGACGGATGCGTCACCCGATACCGGCAGGTTGAGGGTCTGCAGCCAGCCGAATTCCGGCAGTGCTTGCCCCAAGGCGCTCGGAACGAGATCGCGCAGCGAGGCTTTGAGTTTCACGTCGCGCGTCTTGTCGCTGTCGTCGGTCACGAACGTCATGACCCACGGCCCCCGCGCGCTATCAATGCGCGCAATGCCTGAAATGACGCTGCGTTCCTGCAGATGCTCGAGATCAACCTCCAACTCCTGGACGTTCCACTCTGTCAGCTTGCCCGCGTAGTCGACGCTGACCGTCGCATCGCGCAACCCGACCTGTCGCAAAAACGACGATGCGTTTTGGCCTTGGCGTGCTGCGGCCGAGCGGCGGGCCAGAATTCGAGCAAGATCGATCCGCCGCAGGCTCGATGGCAAGATTGGCCGCGTGGCGCGGACCGGCACAGGTACGGCGACACCCGGCCCGGATGCGGCCGCAGCCGCCGGCGAGTCCGCCCTGCTGGATTGCGGCGGCGGCGCAACAGCCCCCGGGGCTTCCGGCGTTTCAGCTTGCGCCATCACCGCTTCGAGCGGCAGCGGCGCCTGCACGAGGCCTTTGAATTCAACGTCAGGCAACACAGGAGGAGCGCTGTCTTGGGCCGCTACCGGTGCCGCTGCGTTGTCATCGCCACTGCCCGCGAGACTGAGCGACACGCCGGTCTCGTGGGAATAAAAAAGCGCCAGATGCGGTGCGATCAAATCGATACGCTCGGGTACGACGCGAAACTTGCGCAGGGCGGATGTGCTGAGTTCAATGGCCGCCAAAGGTGCTGTCGCCACCGTCTCGCCATCGGCGCCGCTGAGACGGACGTTGATGATGCGAAACTCAAACCCGCCGGTCTTCGAAAAATTGAGTTGTACGTCGTCGATTTGCGCCTCGAGCCCGCCGGCTTCGGCCGTAATCCCGCGTTCGATCATGCCGGCAAATATTTTCAGAGACATCGGCCCCTGAAGCAGGCGGACGTAGACGATGCCGACGGCGAAGGCGGACAGCAGCAGCACGGGCAAAGCCACGTAGATGACGGGCTTGAGCAGGCGGCGTATTGGAAGTGATTGGATCGTGTCTGCAAGCGTGCGAAGGGCGCGCGAAACCCCGGCGGGAACCGGAATGCGTGCCAGACCCTCGCTCACCCACGTTAAAGCGTTCGCGCGCGCGACCTCGAGCCGGGCGAGCAGACGTTGCGCCGGTCCTGTGGTTGGTGCTTCACCCACACGGTTGTCTCAAACTTGTGATTCCCCTTAAGTCGTGCCGATATGACACCACTGGCGGCCGCGTTGCGAGGGCTATTGCGCACTCCGTTTTCTACTCAAAGACACGTCGCCCTGACGCACTTAGAACAAAGGCGTTTATTCCAGGCACGGTGTCTGAACCCAGGGTCTAAACACCAAGTCGCCGCTCGCACCTCGCCGCGGCGCCTGCTTTGAAGGTGTCAGACACCAAACAGGGGCTTGAGGCCGCCCCCGAAGCAGCCAGTTAAGTATCGAGAAGCGTTCTGAAAAGCGACAAAAGAAAGGCGTTTGCTGTGCTCGAAGACGGAAACAAAGCTCCCGATTTTGAATTGGTCACAGACGATGGGTCGACGATCCGCCTGTCCAAGCGCAAAGGCCGGGTCACGGTCGTCTATTTTTACCCGAAAGACGATACGTCGGGATGCACCGCGCAGGCTAAAGATTTCAGCTGCTTTGCCGGTGACTTTGAACGTGCCGGCGCCGATGTCATAGGAATCTCGCCCGACGACGTCGCCAGCCACAAGAAATTCCGGCTGAAGCACGATTTGACTGTCCGGCTGGCCGCTGACACCGAGCGCACGGCTGCCAACGCCTTCGGCGTCTGGGTCGAAAAGTCCATGTACGGAAAAAAGTACATGGGAGTCGAACGCTCGACTTTTCTGATCGACAAGACCGGGCGCATCGCCAAAAGCTGGCGCAAGGTCAGGGTACCCGGTCACGCCGAGGAGGTTTTGAACGCGGTTCGCGGACTGTCGGCAGAAGCTGGCTGAAGTCTCCAGGTTGGACTCGATCCGAACGTGCCGGTGCCATGTGGCGGTTGCGCCACGCGAGCATAGTGACCCGCGCAAAAAAGCATGGTAATGCAAGTGGGTGACGCCCGGGGGAAAACTGCGCGCTCCAACAACTTGCCTGAGATTGGAGGGCGCTCTCTGGCGCGCGATAGAAAGCTCGCGCACACCAGCTGCGGCCCCCCAAATCTGATCTTTTAAAGC
>JANNUW010000017.1:0-6206 GCA_031414095.1 Hyphomicrobium sp.
GAAGCCGAAACAGTAGACGTCGTAGTGAATACGACTTCAGGCAGTAAAGGGGAAATCCCCACCACCCACCTCGGAGGTGTCTCCTGTTGGCCCGTTGGAGAAGTCGTCTGTCAAGCTGGTTACGTCCGCTTTTAGCAGTCAAGCTGACGTGCAAAATGTGGCTTCCGATGTCTCAGCTTGACCCTAAGCGGTCATTCCGGTAGACCCGCTAGCCGGAGGCCGTTGGCGAAATGCTGAGCATCGTCATCGCGTGTCATCGGGAAGCGATGTCGCAGATTGCTGCATCGGAGATGCGGCTCCATCGCCCGAAGCTTTGTCATCGTTTCGTGGGCTCGTTCCATTTTTCCGGTAAATGCACAACACGCCGCAACTATCGCGAGCGCATTGGATGCATTTTGCGGGGCGGAAGCATTCATATCGGCAAATTCAATTGCTTTTGCATATCGGCGAGCAACAAAATGTGCGAAAGCGAGCGCCCGCCTCATGCTTGAAAGATAGGGATCATTCGGGCTTAGGGCTATCGCGCGGTTTACCCTTGCAATTGCTTCCTCAGGATCTCCATTCCAGGCCTTGACCCAGCCCCCAAATAGCCATGCCCAGGCAATATTGGGGTTAAGCGCCAAACACCGATCGATCAGCGCACCACCCTCCGCAATCCTCCCGACGACAAAGGCCAAAGCGAGTCCTGCCGCCGCAAGTGCTGTAGGATCGTCGCGTCCATATTCAACTGCTAGATGCGAAAGGCGTTCGGCCTCGGCAACCTCTTTGTCCACATCCTCGACCCAATTGGCAGTCTTACGTTGCGAGAGACAGCGGGCCGCCATGCCATAAGAAGGGGCAAAATGGGGGTCGATTTCAATTGCCCGGTAGAAATGCCTAAGTGCAGTGCGATTGGCATCTTGCGTCCACAGATGTACGTCGGCAACGCCCCGAAGGTAATGGTCATATGCATCGAGACTGTCGGTTGGCTTGCGTCGGGCGCGCTCAGTCTCTGCTTGCTCGAGTTTCGGCGCAATGGCCGACACAACCTTGGCCGTGACCTGATCCTGCAGATGAAAGACGCTCTCCAAAGTGCCGTCGAAGCGATCGGCCCAAATCGTTCCTCCTGATAAAGCGTCAATGAGCTGGCCACTGATCCGTAACTGGCCTCTCGCCTCACGCACGCTGCCCTCGAGCACATAGCGCACGCCTAGCTCCTGACTGACCTGCCGAGCGTCTGCTGGTCTATTCTTGTAGGTAAAGATAGAGTTGCGGGCGATGACAGTGAGCCAAGAGAACCGCGACAGGGCGATAATGATCTCGTCCACCATGCCGTCAGCAAAGTACTCTTGGTCCGGATCGTTGCTCAGATTGGCGAATGGCATGACGGCAATCGACGGTCGCCCAGACTCTAGTGATGCGATCTGCTTCGGCTCTATGCTGCTTCGAAGGCTGGCGGCAAGCTTTGCCGTTTCAGAGTCCGGTTCCGCACCAAGGTTTCGCGCTAATAGGTCGCTGAATTCCTGATAGTGCCTCAATGCCTCAGTTTTCCTACCGAGCGCAACATAGGCTCGAATCCCAAGCCGGTGACCGCTTTCATTGTACTCATCCCGTGCAATAATGGCCTGGGCGCGTTCGAGAGCGGCGCTTGCCGAACCTTCGGACAGTTCGCCTTCCCCTAGTTTAAGCAGGGCATCGGAAACAAGTTTCCCAATCCGGCTACGCTCGGATGCAAGCCAATCAGTGAAAGCGGCTTCCTTGACAGCGATGCCTTCAAGCAGTTCGCCTTCGGCCAGTTTCAGCGCAGCACGCAGGGCGTCAATAGAACCGTCGCGCAGTAGGCTCTCGAAATGCGCGACGTCGGTTTCGATCTTTCCCGCCCCGATTTGGATGAATTTGTCTTCAGAAGCAAACAGGTCGGAGCCGAGCAGTTTTCGAAGCCGCGATAGGGCTTGCCGGAAGTTTTGCCGCGCCTGCTCTTCAAAGTGGGAACCCCACAGCAGATCGGTTAGCTCTTCTCGTGGCGACGGGCGGCGGCCCGAAAGTGCCAGATAAGCAAGTAAAGCTGAAAGCTTGGCATTGGCAAGATCGATCCTGCCGCCAGGCCCGCTCAATTCCATGTGGCCGAAGAGTTTGAGTTCCAGCATCCGGGTTCAAACCGCCAAAATACCTAAACTAGAGCGGATTTCACAGCCTGTCACACCGATTTCACAAGCCGGTCATGCCCTACGACATCTCTATTTCACTGCGCCGGTGTCTGATGGCCGTCAATTGCCAAAGGGAGAAAACTACCATGATCATAATTTTCCATGAATTGAATGCCGAAATATACCCGGTCACCGAAGGGTCCCCAGTAGCAACGGCGAGCAGTGACTCCAACGAAATCGCAGGTTTGGAGCCCACACCATCCAAAACGCTCTGGGGTTCAATCGCCGCCGCCTGGAGCTACATCACCAAAACCCTAGGAGAGTCGGAGTTTGGGTTTCCATCCGACTACTAACTTGGTCCGCAGTCGAGGGACATAGAAATGAAATCAATTCCACAGCAAACGAGAGGGACAGATGCACAGACATGATGACGAATCTCACTCACCGGGACAGCTGACAGACGAGCTGTTGAAACATACTAAGTGGTCACGCGAAGAACTTCTTTCTCAACAGCAAAGGAGCCTGCGCGAAGCCCTGCGATACGCGGTAGCTCATTCTCCTTACTACCGCGAGACAATTGGCCATCTGGTGGACACAAATGCACCATTTGATGAGTTCCCAATACTCACCAAGCGAGAATTGATGCGCAACTACGATCGCATCGTAACCGACCGCCGCCTAACTCTCCGAGATCTTGAGACCCATCTTGACGGTGACAATCCTGGCGGGGTGCTACACGACCAATATCGGGTTGCAGCGACCAGTGGCACAACGGGCGAGCGTGCCGTAGTGGTTTACGACCAGCTTGCCTGGGATACCGGGATTTCATGTACTTTGAGACACTTCCGCAGAAATGGCGGCGGACCGCGGTTGAAGACCATCGGCATCGGCGCCTCATCCCCCATCCATGTGTCCAACCGCATCTATGAAGCTTTACGGGCGGACCAGCCGGACGCCCCGAAACTCAGTCTAACCATGCCAGTCAGCGAGGTCGTTGCCGCACTGAATGGCTATGGGCCTGATGTCATCATTACTTATCCCTCATATCTCAGGATCCTGATTGAGGAGCAACGCGCGGGTCGGCTGCGATTGACTCCGAAGGCGATCTATTCCGTAGCCGAAACCTTGACACCTGAGGTGAGCGATCTCGTTCGTGAAAATTGGGGTATTCGCGTAGGCAATCGCTACAACTCGACGGAAACCTTCGCGTCTGCGTCCGAGTGTGAGCATTTCAATGGCATTCATCTGCCAGAGGACCTTGTCATCTATGAGCCTGTCAATAACGACAATCACCTTGTCGACGAGAATACATACAGCAGCAAATTGCTGATCACGACGCTCTTCAATAGGGCACTACCCTTGATCCGCTATGAGGTGTCGGACATAGTGAAGGTGTCAACTACTCCTTGCGACTGCGGAAGTCCCTTCTCGCGTATGACGTCAATCATCGGCCGGCGTGAGGAATTCCTGAAGTTTCAAGGTAAAAATGGCCTTGAAGTTAGCATCCACGCCGGTCAATTGCGTTCGCCGCTCATCAGAATGCCGGGACTACTTCAATTTCAGTTCGGACGGTCGGAGAGTGGAGTTCAAGTGAATATCTCGGCGCGCAATCCCGCACAAGCCGACAAGATTGCCACCAATGTGCGGCATGAAGTTAAGGCCGTGTTGGAACGAAACGGTGTTGCCGACGCAAGTGTGAGCACAGTGGTGATGGATGCTATCCCGCGTGCAGGTACTGGAGAAAAGGAAAGGCTTGTTGCGAACAACCTTTGACGACTGCTTAGCCTCACTACTTCGGGCACTTAATCCGTTTTCGCATAGATTTTGCACCACCCGGAACGTCTCCTTCTGGCCGATAGTGTTGCAAAAGTCTTTTTGCATCACCGAGCACAAATTTTCCGGGCCAAGGGCACGGGGTTCGATAAATAGTGTGGGGGGACTACGCCATTGTTCGCTAAACTCGCCGGCGACTTCGGCAGCGAACCTGAGGGCTCATCGACCAGTGGTTTCTGCTTGTTACGTCCTCTGGCAGGAAATTCACGACACTGCATTTTAGGACTTTTGCAACAATATCGGCCCTAAGCGGCCCAATGTGCGGCTTGGATATTAGTCCGCTATGAGGGAATGAGCCGACATTAGGCCAATGTTAAACCGTCTGGCTAAGGGCTTCATTTTGGTGCTCCGGTGAAAACGGCAGGTACAGGCACGGGCTTAAGAAGAATAATGTCCATTGAACCGAAAAGTTCCTCCCAACTCATTGAAGGTTCCGCACGGGTGCCAAATGCCCCTAGGAGCTCCGAGGAGAGTCACTGGCGGCGTTCATGTTTCTGCAGTCTCTGGATGCCCAGGCCCCAGAAAGTGCCTCCTACGGCCTTCCAGAGTCATGCAATAAGTGTTTGCCCTGTCTGCATTCAGTCCCCGGCCGAGGACCGTCAGGGTGTCGGGGGTTGCTGCCGGTCACCGCTGCTATCCTAGCGTCGGGCTAGGACAGATCAGCATTGGATCGTCGAGTGTCATTTTTTGCGAGCTATGAAGATCATCGTGTAAGCCATTGAAAAGCTTGCGTTTAGCTATATCTACTGAAAAACCTTACATGTGAGATAATAAAACACCATATCCGACAGCCTATAGTGGAAGGACATTTCTCCTCAGGAGATACAAATGGGTATGTCATAGGTCAATCACTTGAACCGCCTGTTCTGGGCGGCAGCTCCAGGGTTAAATCGCCTGTTAAGCAGTCGGCTGCGGGAACCAAATCAGTCGCTAAACAACTGCAATCCTAAGTATTTTTACCCAAGCTTCGTGAATGTAACTACAGGAGTTGTGAATGGGAAATTCCAGTGAAGCACACTGCTTTGCGTGTGGCTATGATACCGGCCTGTTTCTTGGCGCTGGCATGAGTAATCATCGGACCTATGCGGCATGGCCAGTCATCTGCAATCGATGCAATGAGGTGACCACGGCCAACCACGAATCCAAACCACTAAAATGCAGCAAATGCAAAAGTCCAAATGTTACTTCCTATTCGGACAAAAGCTTATGGCTTGGTGACGGTGATAATGACAGCATGCTGCAGTGGTTTGATTTGAAACTCACCAACGGTCACTACTGCTGCCCGCGTTGCGGAAAATATGAGCTCAAATTTGGCACGAACGCCAGCGGCAAACATGAGCGTGTATTCTTTGATTGATCTGTATACTGACAATTAAGCGAAATCCGCCTGGACCAACGGGGTTCATCGGATAGCAGAGTTTGAGGAGTCAAATCTTAATGTACAAGAAGGCTTCGTTTCGTACGGGAGGCTGTTCAACAAGTGGAATTTCCACGCGGAAACAAACTGAATCCCGACCCACCCCGGATCAGATCAGGGCAGATATTGAAAAGAAACGACAAAAAGAAAAGACGGCGCATGCAGCGGAACAGGTGAGGCAGGCGTCAGTTGATGCCTGGATTAAAAAGGGAATTAAACTGGTCAAGAAAGAGGAACTAAAAACACAAAGTACGTTTGTTCGGAAATGGGCCTCCAAGCGCAAAAAAGTTACAGTTAAGTTCGACTTAGCTTATTGCGGATAAAGTGTACTGTCGAAATTTATCTTATCAGATATCCTATTTCATGTTGGACGACCCTGCTGAAGTTATCGAGATTGTGTTGCTTGCCAACCATCTCTTACGAATTGTAGATGCACGGAAACCGTAGATATGTAACGTCGTTTCCGCATTTCTAAACTGTCATGCATATTACCGTGGATCTCAAGCAGTCATCCTTGCACACTCCCTCCGACACAATCCGTCAAAACCAAATGACATTATTGCTTGATGGCCTTTTTCCGCTTCTTTTTCGGCTGGATTGTCGTCCCCGTCGCCGGATTGTTCGTATCATCCCTCAATACGCCACCAGTACCTACGTCCCCCACGTTTCCCTGAGCGCCTCCTCGCTTAGCCGGATAGCACAATACCTGAGTCACGTGCAATTATCTGAGCATTCGCTTCGTTGATCTACGGTATAATTGGCAGCTTGACATGAAGTCTCGCAAAGCACCCAAGCTGCATCACAAATTTTATCAGCCTCTGGCTCCGGAC
>JANNUW010000018.1:0-16269 GCA_031414095.1 Hyphomicrobium sp.
GCGACCCCCTCGTCGAGTCGATGAACTACGCAAGTCTCGTCGACATCAGCCGCGACAAAGATCTCATCGCGGTCCTCGTCAACCACGAACCGATTGCGGCTGGACTGGCCAATCATCGTGCGGAAATCGAAGCCGTAATGCGCACAAAAACGATCATTTTATTCGATATTTAATCGGGAACGGGAGTTGACGGGACAAATGACGGGGAAAAGAATTCTGGTAACCGGCGGCCTCGGTGCGGTGGGAACGTATCTCGTCAAGGAGCTCAGGGCTCGTGGCAACGAGGTGCTGGTGGCCGACATGAAACACCATCATGATCCGCAGTATGCCCGCTGTGACGTCGGCGAGTTCCACCAGGTAGAGCGCCTGTGGACCGGCGGCGGGTGGGCGCACGGGTATACCAAGGGACAGCGCAGATTCGACACCGTCTATCATTTGGCCGCCGAGTTTGGACGGTGGAATGGCGAGGACTTTTACGAAAACCTTTGGCGTTCCAACGCTGTCGGCACCAAGAATATCCTTCGCATGCAAGAGCGGGAAGGCTTCGAAGCCATCTACTTCTCATCGTCTGAAGTTTACGGTGACTATCCAGGAGTCATGTCCGAAGACGTGATGGACCGCGTCGAAATCAAACAAATGAACGACTATGCCCTTTCCAAGTGGGTCAACGAAATGCAGGTGCAGAACTCTGCAGCCCAGTTCGGAACGAAATCGGTACGCGTGCGGCTCTTCAACACCTATGGGCCGGGCGAACACTACAGTCCTTACCGATCGGTCGTGTGCTTGTTCTGCTACCGAATCCTGCACGACATTCCAATTGACGTGTACTCTGGCTACCGGCGTACCAGTACGTTCATCACAGACATGGCGCGAACGCTGGCGAACGTCAGCGAACGATTCAAACCCGGTGAGGTTTTCAATATCGGCGGTGAGGACTTTCACTCGATCGAAGATCTCGCTGAGCTCGTGATCCGGTTGGCGGGAAAAAGCGATCGCAAGGCCGATCTCCTAAATGTTCGCGGTGACGAAGTTCTGACCACGCGCGAGAAAGCGGTTGATTGCTCCAAAGCCCGGCGTGACCTCGACCATCGTTCGACTATCGCGCTCGAGGAAGGCGTTCGCCAGACCCTCGACTGGATGCGACAAGTTTATAAAGTTTGAGCGATCACATTAAACCGGTGTTGAAGTCGATGCGCGTTTGTGTGGTCGTTGGCACACGTCCCGAAGCGATCAAGCTGGCGCCGGTCATTCTGGCGCTACGTGAAGAGGCCTCAGTCACGTGCTTCGTTGTCAGCACGGGGCAGCACCGTGACATGTGCGGTCAAGCGCTCGCTGCTTTCTCGATTGTCCCCGACCATACGCTCAACACGATGCAGCCAGGTCAGTCTCTGGGCCAGCTGACGTCAAAGCTATTCTCGGAGCTGGACGCACTTTTTGAAAGCGAGCCCCCCGATTGGGTCATCGTGCAGGGCGACACAACCTCCGCAATGGTGGCAGCGACCTGCGCATTCTATCGAAAAATACCGGTGGGCCATGTCGAAGCCGGCCTCAGAACATTCGACCGGTGGTCGCCGTTTCCTGAAGAGGTGAACAGGACCTTTATCAGTCACGTGACGACGATGCACTTCGCCCCAACCCCGCGGGCAGGCAAAAATCTGGCTGATGCCGGAATTCCTAGTTCTGCGACTGTCATTACGGGCAATACGGTCGTTGACGCGGTCAGACTGCTAAGGCCAAGCATCTGCCATCTTGATTTACACAAAGGTATCGGCGCGGCGGCTGTCGCGGCGCTCAGCGGCCGCCGCTTAATATTGGTTACAAGCCACCGCCGCGAATCGTTCGGCATCGGCCTCGAAAACATCTGCAACGCATTGCTCGACCTTGCGCGGATGTTTAATGATCTGGTGATAATATATCCCGTTCATCTTAATCCGTCGGTGCAGGAACCCGTCATGAGATTATTGAAAGGGGAGTCGCGCATCCACTTGCTGGGCAGCATTCCCTACCTTGATCTGATGGCCCTTGTGGAACGTGCACACATCGTTCTCACCGACTCGGGCGGGCTGCAGGAAGAAGTGCCATCATTCGCCAAGCCCATCCTCATCTTGCGCGAGGTGACCGAGAGGCCGGAGGCGGTCGAGTGCGGGGCGGCCCGTCTGGTCGGGACCGACCGGCGCGCCATCGTTGCGGCAGCGAGCGAGTTACTGACGGACACGGCGGCGTACGACAAGATGGCGCGCGCTGGTAATCCGTTCGGTGACGGACATGCGGCAGCACGCATCGTCGGGCGTATCCTCGATAGCTCGCTTGCGTCTTGACGCCCCCCGCGCCCTCACTTCCACGCCTTCTGTACATCGCCGATGTCCCGGTCGAGTCAACCTACCATGGCTCGGCGCTGATGTTCCGGCTTCTCGAGACGTATCCGGCTGATCGGCTTGAGATTGTGGAGGCGGGCTCGACGGCATCGCTGACCGGGCGGCGGCTCAGTGGCATCACGTATCATTCGCTTCAGCCGGCGTCCGCGCGGCTACAGACAACGAGGTTTTCAAGCTGGTATGATGCGGCCATGTTTGCAACGGCCAAACTCAGAACCGCTCGACTGAAGAAAATCGCCTCGGCTTTCAAGCCCGATGCCATTCTCACCGTCACGCATGGCAACTCTTGGATTTCAGCAGCGCATCTCGCCCGGCATTTGCGCATTCCGCTCCATCTTGTCTGTCATGACGATTGGCAGCGCACACGATCAATTGGCGTGCTCGATAGGTGGGCAGATAGATTTTTCCGCGACCACTATCGTGCCGCGGCTTCGCGCCTCTGCGTATCGCCATTCATGGCCCGGACCTATGAAGAGAGGTACGGTGCCAAGGGCCGGGTGCTTTACCCGTCGCGCGCGGCCGGTGCATCGAGTGCCTCGCGGCCGCCCGAGCGTCTTGGAAAAAATCTTGCCCCCTTCACTTGCGCGTTTGCTGGCACAATCAACTCAAAGGGCGTCGTCGAGGCGCTGGCGATTCTGGCCAGATGCTTAGAAAAAATCGATGGCGTGCTTTCAATCTACGGGCCACTGGACGCGGCTCAAGCCCGCGCCAGCGGCCTCGGCGCCAGCAACATTGTGTTGCACGGATTGCTTTCATCCGGACAGCTCATGACCGAATTGGAGGACAAAGCCGGCGCGCTTTTCGTTCCCATGTCGTTTGCCGATGGGGATCGTGCCAACATGGAGTCCGGCTTCCCCAGCAAACTCACGGACTATACAGCCACCGGTGTGCCGTTGCTAATCTACGGGCCCGAGTACTGTTCGGCGGCGCAATGGGCTGTCGCCAATCCCGGCGTTGCGGAAGTGGTTACCAGTCCAAGCGAGGACGCTCTCATGGTCGCCGTCTCACGGCTTGCAAGCGAACCAGCACACAGGCTTGAACTCGCTGCAGGCTCAATCGAAGCGGGCATCCGCTATTTTTCTCATGACGCCGCTTTTGAGGTGTTTGCGGCGGCGCTGGTATCAAATAACGGGTACCCGCCAGGTAGTATCGCCCGCGGCATTGAGTGCACCCGGCTTGCGAGGCCGCCGTCATGATGACTGCAGTCAAGCGCAAACTTGAGACCATTTTGATGAGCTTGGCAGGTATGCTGCCAGCTCGCGTCATGGCCCACGTTATGTTTCTTCTGCGCGGCCGGCCCGGCATTACCGATCGCTGGGGCTTTCATATCCGGGCCATGCACTATTACGAACCCCTACCCGATTTCCGGAATGTGACATCAGATGCCTTGAAACGAAAACGCCACTCACCCGCTATTGATTTCAGAGCGGAGGGGCAGATTCGTCTATTGCAACGGCTATCTGAGAACTACTCTCAAGAACTTGCCGAAATTGCGAAGGCACCGTCCCAGGCCGGGTACGATTTCTCCAACACCTATTTCGCTGGGATGGACGCCGCAGCCTACTATGCACTCATCCGCGATTTAAGCCCCGCTTTGGTCGTCGAAATTGGCTCCGGATTCTCGACACAAATCGCTTCAAAGGCCCTGGCGCGCAATGCGGAGGCTGGGCGGCCTGGCCGCCTCGTATGTATCGAACCATTCCCCGAGCCCAGGCTTATGCAATCGGGCGCACAATTCACTCTCCTTCAAACGCCGGTGCAAGACGTGCCGCTCGACTTCTTCGATCAACTGACCGGGAATGACATTCTGTTCATCGATTCAAGTCATGTCGCCACGGTAGGCAGCGACGTCTGCGCCGAAATCCTCGACATCCTGCCTCGTCTGAATAAGGGCGTTTGGGTGCACGTTCACGACATCTTTTTTCCAACAGACTATCCGGCCGAATGGGTAATTGAAAAACGAATCGCATTCAACGAGCAATACATTCTGGAAGCCTTTTTGGCCTTCAACAGCGCCTATTCGGTGCAACTGGCAAACGCCTGGGTTTGGCGCGAGGCCAACGACACCGCCCGCCTGCTTTGCCCGTCCGGCAGTCCACACCCCGGCCACTCGCCCGTACCGGCAAGTTTTTGGATGCGCAGGGATAAATGAAGCGCAGACAGCCGGTACGCAACCCGGCGTTCTGCAGAGATGAGTTAATCGTTCAGCGTTACTGGAGACATCAGCGTGACGCAAGAAAAGAGCATAGCGGAAACGGTCATGTTTCCATGGTGTCCGGAGCTTGGGACACTCTACTCGTCATCTACCGTTGTCGGGCGATCCGGAAAGGTCTTTCAGAATAAGGGTTCGCTCTCCACACCCAACAATATTAAAATGCTTCGAGCGGTCATCATGGATACGAAACCGCGCCGGACATTGGAGGTCGGCCTTGCATTCGGCGGATCGGCTCTTACGATTGCGACTTGCCACAAGGAGGTTGGACACACCGATACCCAATCGCATACGGCGATCGATCTTGCCCAAAGCTCGTATTGGGACAATGCAGCTGACGATGCACTCGAACGCGCTGGACTTCGGTGCCTTGTGCGCACCATCGAGCAGCCTTCGTCCATCGCATTGGCTGCCTTGCATGAAAAGGGCGAGACATTCGACTTCTGTTACGTTGATGGCTCACATCAGTTCGAGGACGTGTTCGTCGACTTTTATTTCATTGCCCGGATGCTGAATACGGACGGAGTGGTACTCTTTGATGATGCCTCAGATCCCCACATCGCAAAAGTTCTGAACTTTATCCGCCGCAACTACAGAGACGTTTTTGAAGAGATAGACCTCACTCGCTATTTGCACGGTCCGCAACAGAAGCTGCGCCGGAGCCTGGCTCACGCCCTGGGCCGGGTACAGCTTATCGGCTACCTAAAAAAGCAGAATAAAAATGCTTCGTTGCACTTCAAAAACTTTTAGCGCGGATAGAGCCTCGCATTGCGGACACCTGCTTTGACAAAAATGCGCCCAGCAAACGCAGTTATCAGTGTCATCGTACCGACCATTGGCCGGCCGGCTTCGCTGACGCGGCTCCTGAACTCGCTTGCCGCTCAAACGCACCCAGTTCAGGAAGTGATCGTCGCCGATGGTAGTGATGACGGGCAGACTGAGGCAATAACCTCGAGTGTAAAGTGGCGCGAGACAGGTCTCAATGTACAACGCATCCCCTTTTCACCACCTCACGCGGTGCGCCAGCGGCAAGCCGCCATCGCAGCATCCTGCGGTAATTTGCTCCTGCTGCTCGATGACGACGTGGAGCTCGAACCTGCTTGTGTCGCTGAGATGGTGGAAGCGCTCGAAAATGAGCCAGAAGCTGTGGCCGTGATGGCCGATTTCAACAATCAGCAATGGTCAATGCCGACGCGCGCCTGGCGTGCGTACATGAGATGGGTCCACGGCTTGAAAGATGGCGAATGGCAGGGCCGCGTCGTTGGTCCGCTCTTGAGGTTTGGGTTCAATCCATCGCCGCGCCAGGTCCAGGCCTGTCAATGGCTCGGTGCAGGCAACAGCCTTATCTTGAAAAGCGCATTCGAGAAAGCTGGCGGGTTCTCAGACTTCTTCCTGCACCGTTCGACGGCCAACGAGGATGTCGATCTGGGATTGAGGTTATCCCGCTTGGGGCCAATTTTATTTTGCCCGCAAGCACGGCTTGGTCATTTCCATGACCCCGGCGGACGCATCTCGCCCTTTCACGCCGCGGAAGATGACGTATTCAATCGCTTCCTGGTGCTCCATCACACAGTTGGACACTCAAGAGTGCGCGCCTTATGGCTGGCCATTGTGTTTGCAGCGATTGAGAGCGCGAGCAATTTATCTGGTGCCGTCCTGAACCGCCGCTGGGGAAAGACCGGAAGCCTGGCTGGCGGCCGCATGTCAGGATTGTTGCGCATTCTTCGCGGCTGGAGCCAGCACGGCCCAAGGGCCAAACCGGGGGACCTATGGGCGCTCTGAGGCATTACCTGCATGTGCTGAGGTCGAGCAAGCGGCCGGTCAAATTCGTCATGGGGCGCGCCCTCGTTAAGAGCGGTCTTTGCCGCCTTCTGACAATTCCGCAGAGCGGTTACCGGCTCCGCTTTTACCCCTCCAATCTATCGGAGCAACTGTGGGCCGACCCTTCCTGGAGAGAGCCCGAGTTGATGCTGATGCGCACCTACCTGCAGCCAGGCGACAAGATCATAGATGTTGGAGCCAACGTCGGCGATACGGCACTGACTGCTTCACTGAAAGTTGGCGCTGAGGGGCACGTGTGGGCGATCGAGGCGCATCCGCGCACATTCGGGTACCTTACAGGAAACATCCGGCTGAACGGTGTAACTAATGTGAGCGCCCTCAATGTGGCTGCGTCGGATACACCCGGCATCGTCAATTTCGGTGACGGACGGCGCGACGACATGAACAGGGTCGGCGAACAAGGCGTTAGCGTGCAGGCGCTCAGGCTTGACGACCTGATCGAATTCCGCGGTCCGGTCGCGCTTCTGAAGGTCGATGTCGAGGGCTATGAGCTGCCGGTGATGCGGGGCGCAATTGAACTTCTGAAATCGACGCGCTGCGTCTACTTCGAGATTGCCCAGAACCATTTCCAGACGTTCGGTTACGACGTGAGAACACTGTTGTCGCTGTTCACTGGGCTAGGCTTTGTGCTCTTAAAGTCAGAACCGGGCGCACGCGCGCAGCAGATCACGCCCGAATATATTGCAAAAGGCGTTGAGAACCTTTTGGCTGTCCGCGACACAGCGGAGTTCGCGCAACGGACCGGCTGGCACATCGTATGACAAAGACCGTTGCCATAACTGCAATCGTCACCGCATATGACCGGATCGATCAAACGCTTTTCACACTGAAGCGCTTGGCAGCTTGCCAGCCGGCGCCTGATGAAATTCTCGTGCACGTGGATGCGGGGGGACAAGCCTGCGCGGATGCTATTCGTGCTCAATTCCCGCAACTGCGGGTCTTCGAGAGCCAGACACCTACCGGCCCAGGCGGCGGACGCAACAAGCTTGTTAGTGAAGCTCGAAACGAAATAGTCGCAAGTTTCGATGACGACTCTTATCCTTTCGACTCCAGCTACTTCGAGCGGGCGCGAAGATTAATGGACGAGCATCGCGAGGCCGCATTAATAGGTGCAAACATTATTCATCGCGGTGAACCGGTGATAGATGACATCCACGCCGTCATTCAAGCGGCGAGCTTCATTTCATGTGGCGTCGTATTCCGCCGGGCCGATTTTCTGGCGGCAGGCGGTTTCGTTCCACTCACCGTTGCCTATGGAATGGAGGAAGAGGATATCTCTCTTCGGCTCATCGAAGGCGGCAAACAGCTTCTAAAAAGTTCGAGGCTGCGCGTTTTTCATGATACCGACTTGAACCATCACAAATCGGCGCTAATCACGTCGGGTAGTATATCCAATCTCGCACTACTGGCATTTCTGCGCTATCCGCTTGCATATTGGCCGTATGGGGCGCTGCAGATCGCGAATCGCGTATTCTGGTGCCTACGGGTAGGACGGCTCGCTGGAATTGCCACTGGTTTGGCCTCAATTCCCGCTCATCTCATTCGCCACCGGCATTTGCGCCAACCCGTCTCAAACCAAACAATGCGCCTCAGATTTTCTGTCAGAAGAAGTGCACAACGCGTGATTTCAACGAAGGAGACCGTTGTAGATCGAAGTAGCCCCGTTTGATGAACCCACCCAGCAAACCGAAATGGATCATCTGTCAGATCGGGGCCCGCGAGCACTATGCACTGCCGCGCGCGCTCAACCATCGGCTGCAGCTCGCGCAATTGATCACCGATATCTGGATACCGCCGGGGAGCCTAATGAGGCGGCTGCCAGGACCAGCGGGGAAGCGGCTCGCCGGCCGATACGCTCCTGAACTTGCAGACGCGGTTGTCCGTCATTTTTCGACAACATTTACCCGTCACGAAGCAAAGCGTTTTCTATGTTCAACGGCGGATGCGTGGAGCCATACCATCGCCCGTAACGATTTGTTCCAACGCGTTGCCGTTGACGATCTGCGCTCCACCGGCGCGTTGCGGCCTACAGGTGACATGCGGCCGGTCGTGTTCGCTTACGCGTATGCCGCGCGCAAAATATTCGAGGAAGCGAAGAAAAACGGAGCACGCACGGTTCTGGGACAAATCGACGGCGGACTTGGCGACGAGCGCTACATCCGCCGCGTCGTTGACGCGCATGCGGCAATCGCCGGTCCCCTCCAGTTTCCACCTCAGGAATACTGGAACAGCTGGCAGGAGGAGTGCAAGCTGGCCGATACCATCGTCGTCAATTCAAGATGGTCGCACGACCTTCTCCTCAAGGTCGGTATTGAAGGCCACAAGATCAGAGAAGTTCCCGTGATCTATGAACCTGAGGGAAAAGCACCGAAGATCGAGCGTCACGTGCCGTCCCAGTTTTCAATGCAACGGCCGCTTCGGGTTCTTTTCCTCGGAACCTTATCAGTGCGCAAGGGCGTCTTGGAGGCAGTTCAGGCGGCGCGCCTGCTTGCCGGCGAGCCCGTTGAATTCTGGTTTATTGGCAACGACCCGCAAGGACTTAAAGCGCATGCACACGAGCAGGGGAATGTGCGCTGGCTGCCGGCAGTACCCCGTCGAAGTGTTGGCGAGTGGTATCAAAAAGCCGACGTATTTCTCTTTCCTAGCCACTCAGACGGGTTTGGCATGACCCAACTCGAAGCTCATTATTTTGGACTACCGGTCATTGCATCGGCCCAATGCGGCCGCGTTGTCGAAGATGGGAAAAATGGCCTCATCTTGACGGAAGTCTCAGCCGAGGCCATTGCGACCGTCATTCGGGGCCTTGTCAAAGACCCCAATTGGGTGCGTTCATTGACCCAAGCAGCCGAGCGGCCTGACGTGCGATTTACCAAGGACGCCATTGTTCAACGGCTTTTGGAAAGCGCCCAGTGACCGTTCCGAATCAACGGCAAAACCGAAATATAGGAAGACGAGCGCCCGCTCCGCCTCAGGCGCATGCAAATCCTTCCCCCGTGCCCGGGCTTGTCACGATCGCCGCGGGGACCGCGATTGCGATAGCACTTGTGCCTGACTATGTGACGCCGGCTGGCGCCTTGTTTGAATCCGCTGTGGCGATGACCGTGGGCTTGCTTTTGCCAGTGGCCCTGCGCTTAAGATTAGACCTCACCCACGTGTTACGAATTGAGAATATCCTGCTGATCGGGCTCGTGTACTGGATCCTCCTTGATCTTCTGCAAAGCGCCTATCCCATCGAGCTGGTGGGAAAGTCCGATGTTGAACTCACGTTTCTATCGACGGGTCTTTTTGCACTAGGCGTCTGGCTTGGCGCGGCGGGCAGGGGCTGGCCGCTGCCAGGTATGGTCCGCCGGGCGTCGAGTTTGGAATTGAGCCAGAAAACCATTTTCAACGCCGCGCTTTTGTGTTTCGCACTCGGCATGCTAAAGTTTGCGGTTCCGAGTGGCTTTGATCCTTTTGTTATGCTCGCGGGCCTAGGTGTCTCTCGATGGAGCGCGCCCTGGACCCGAAGCGATTTTGGTGGCTCGGAAGCCATCGTCGAGCATTTACAGTATTTCGGTTACATAATGCCATCGCTCACAGTAATTTTGGCTCAACGTAGCGGCTGGGTCAAACCGAGTACTCTCATAGCCATCGTACTGTCGGTCGTGATGACACTTTTTCTATCGCAATCGGGAGGCCGGCGAATCGTCGGAGTGACGGCTGGTGCGGGACTGTTCACGTGGTTGATTCTGCAGCGGGTTCTCAAGCCGAAGATTGTTTTCGGCTCAATTTTAGGCGTCGGTGGCCTACTGGTCGCAATGCAAGAAATGCTGCGTTTTCGAAACGTCGGATTCGGTGCCTGGCTGGCGGGCGAAACTCCCGAACTTGCGGTTTCGCATCTGCACGTCGACGATAATTTTCTGCGTATGTCGCAAATAATTAACTTGTTTCCAAGTTTACACGATTTTGTATACTTTCAACCTCTCTATCACGCATTATCCCTGCCCATTCCGAGATTTCTATGGCCGGGCAAGCCATCCGATCCTGGCTTTTCGCTGCCTGATCTGCTCGGCAAGGAGGGCGTTTCCCTCTCAAGCTCCATGATCGGCGAACTTTACGCGAGCTTCGGGCTTCCCGCCATTTTTGCGGGCGCGCTGGTGCTCGGCCGGCTCGCTGGAATGTGGAATAAATGTCTCCGTCTTACTTCTGGTGACGGGCGTGCTCTCATGTTCAGTCTCGGACTGATGGCGATGTTTGCCGGCTTGAGGTCGGTGCAGGCGCTGGTCCAGATGTCGTATATCGTGCTCGCCTGGATCGCTATCTCCCATTTCTTGAAACCACGAAATGGAGCGACCTGAGTGCCCGCGTCGGCCGCGTCACTCGCCGTAGTGACGAACATTCCCTCGCCGTATCAAGTTGAATTGTTTGACGCCTATTCTCGCGCGTCATCGCAATTCACGGCGATCTATTGCGATCTGACGATGGGTATCAGATCTTGGACAGCGCCCGTCTGCACCCATGACCATATTTTTCTGGCTGACGAAACACACGACACTGCACACGCGCTGATCAGCCAGGCTGACTTGGTCGTCTTCAGCGGCTACCGGGGCCAGGGCTTCTCGCGGCTCATGCGGTTGCGTCATGGATTGCGAAAACCGTGGGCCTTCTGGGGCGAACGGCCGGGTTTCAGATTTTCGGGGCTGCTTGGTTCGAACCTGCGTGCGCTCACGCAATGGCGGATCAGGAGGGCTGGCGTTCCGGTCTGGGGCATCGGCGACTGGGCTGTCGAAAGCTATCGTCGCGAGATGGGAGCTGACCGCTTGTACCTCAACGTCCCGTATTTTTCT
Organism: Hyphomicrobium sp.; assembly: GCA_031414095.1. GTDB lineage: Bacteria > Pseudomonadota > Alphaproteobacteria > Rhizobiales > Hyphomicrobiaceae > JANNFX01. The sequence goes on from JANNUW010000018.1 coordinate 11,256, forward strand.
GACTTGAAGCGATTTGCGGCCATTGATCGAGCGCAAACGCCGGAGCGCGGCCCCGTCCGCTTTCTCTACTCAGGATCTCTAATCCAGCGCAAAGGCGTCGACATTCTCGCGACCGCTTTCGTCGAATTGGTCAAATCGGGCGTGGACGCGAAGCTGACTTTTATGGGGGATGGCCCCCTCAAAAAGGACTTAGTGGACGCAACGAGTTCGATTAGCAATTCGATAGAATTCCTCGGATTTAAGCAGTGGCACGAACTCCCTGAGGTTTACGCTGCCCACGACATTCTGTGTGCACCCTCGCGTTACGATGGCTGGGGCTTAATCGTGCCGGAGGGATTGGCGGCGGGCATGGCCATTGTCGCTACGGATAAAATGGGTTCAGCGCTACAGTTGGTCGACGATAACGTGGGTTGGATCACCCGAGCTGGCGATTGGCGGTCCCTCTACGAAGCAATGGTATGCGCTGCGCGCAAATCCCCGAACGAGCGCCTCCGAATGATTGAACACGGCCGAGTGATTGCCCAGAGGCAACACGTTGACGCGGGCGTGGAACTCTTGAAATTCGCGGTACCCCGGACAATCGAGGCCTGCCGATCCGTGCAGCTGCGATGAGCACAGACTAGATGCGGATCCTGCATGTCGTGCCATCATACCTGCCGGCCGTTCGTTACGGCGGGCCGATTTATTCCGTTAATGGATTGGCACGCGCCAGTGCCGCGCGGGGTCACGACGTGCATGTTTTCACCACGAACGTCGATGGGCCCTGTGTTTCGCCGGTGCCATTGGCAAGACCTATCGACCTTGATGGCGTAAAGGTCTGGTACTTTTCCTGCGGCCTTGGCCGGCGCATTTACCGTTCGCCGGACATGGCTAAGATGCTTGAACGCGAAGTCCGTCATTTTGACATTGTGCATCTGCATTCGGTGTTCTTGTGGCCGACAAATGCGGCAGCGCACGCCGCCCGCAAGCACGGCGTTCCGTATGTTTTGGCTCCACGCGGCATGTTAGTTGAAGGCCTGATAGCGAGCAAAAGCCGATGGACAAAGACGCTTTGGATTAGACTATTTGAGCGAAAAAACGTGGCATACGCAGGGGCGATCCACGTGACGTCCGAGATCGAGAAAACCGAACTTCAAAATCTAGGGCTGCCGGTCAAGGTTTTTGCGGTGATTCCAAATGGGATTGAACTCCCGCCTACACTGCCGCCTCCGTCCAATGACAGCGGACGACCCGTCATCCTATTCTTAGGCCGCATTAACTGGAAAAAGGGATTGCAACGGCTCATCAAATCCATGGTGCATGTGCCCGGAGCTGACCTTGTCATAGCTGGCAACGATGAAGATCACGAAATGCCCAAACTACGAGAGCTCGTCACGACGTACGCCCTTGAGGGTCGGGTGCGCTTCGTGGGTCCACAACACGGAAACGAAAAGTGGGCTCTGATCACCTCGGCAGCGGTTTTTGCGACGGCGTCCTATTCTGAAAACTTTGGCATAGCGGTCCTGGAAGCTATGGCGTGCGGTGTGCCCGTAGTCGTAACACCAGAAGTTGGTCTGGCGAGCGCTATCATCAAGAACGGCGCTGGCGTCGTTGTCGACGGCGAACCCGCAGCTTTCGGCAAGGCACTCGCAGATCTGATCAAAGATCCGCAGCGCCGCGCAGCCCTCGGCAGCGCGGGGCGGAAAGCAGCAGCTGAGCAATTTTCCTGGGACGCGATTGCTCGCGACATAGAGGCCATTTACGCCACAACACTGCGTGAGCACCTCCACAATGCTTGAACGGATCACTCCAGTAATATTGTCCTTCAACGAGGAACCCAACATCGGCCGCACGCTTGCAAATTTGCAATGGGCTCGCGAGATAGTTGTCGTCGACAGCGGCAGTACCGACCGGACGATCGACATCGTGCGGTCGACTCCGCAGGCGCGCGTCTTTGAGAGGAAGTTCGACAATCACGCCAGGCAGTGGAGTTTTGCGGCTTTCGAAACCGGCATCACGAGTGACTGGATTTTGGCTCTCGATGCCGATTACATCGTCACAAACGAAGCACTGGACGAGATAAAAAAAATTGATCCGGCGTTGCCGGTCAATGGTTACACGGCGCCGTTCACGTATTGTATAAACGGTACACCGCTGCGGGGTACGCTGTATCCACCCGTCACCGTTTTATATCGCCGGACGAAGGGGAGCTATGTGCAAGACGGCCATACGCACCGGCTCCAACTCGAGGGTCCCACCCGGGTGCTTCGGTGCAAACTACTGCACGATGACCGCAAGCCGCTTTCGCAATGGCTGATTGCGCAAGACCGCTACATGCTACTGGAGGCGGATAGCATCGCCACCAAACCTTGGTCGGAACTCGGACTTGCTGACCGCATACGCCGATTTCCCCTGTTGGCACCCTTCGCCGTATTCGCAAGCTGCTATGTTCTGCGCGGCGGTTTTCTCGATGGAAAGCCCGGGCTGTTTTACGCACTCCAGCGTATGCTGGCCGAAGCGCTATTGGCTCTCAGGATCATCGAGCGGCGCACCAAAAATGTGTAGGTCGGTCAGTTGGAGAAACACGAACACATGAGCAACGTTTGCCCGGAATACCACTACCAAGATGCCAAGCCGACTTGGGCAAACGCCTATCTGTGGCCGGAAGTACGCCGGATCGCCGGAGACGTCATGCGAGGCAAGCCAAATCAGACTGCATTCGATTTGGGCTGCGGCAGCGGCGCTACGGCGAATTTTCTTTCCGGTCTCGGAATGACGGTCACGGCAATCGACATTTCCGAAAGCGGGATTGCACAGGCGCGGAAAGCTTATCCTCACTGCAAGTTTGCCGTCGGCAGTGCATACGATGACCTCGCGTCCATCCACGGTCGTTTTACCATAGTCGTGAGCCGTGAAGTTGTCGAACATTGTTTCGCGCCACGCCAGTTTGCAAAAACACTATTTGATCTTATTGAGCCGGGTGGAACCGCTGTTATATCCACCCCATATCACGGCTACATGAAGAACATAGCGCTGGCTGTTTCTGGAAAACTCGATTTTCATTTCACGGCTTTGTGGGACGGTGGTCACGTCAAGTTTTTTTCAATTAAGACACTGACAACGCTTCTGGAAGAAGCAGGATTTTCTCAGATCGAATTTCTCCGCGTCGGGCGAATTCCACCTCTCGCCAAATCCATGATCGCCATTGCCCAGAAGCCTCGCACACCTTGATGCCGACTGATTCCGATCCCTCATCGCAGAGGCACTTCATCCATCTCGACATGCTGCGCGGGTTGTGCGCGTTAGGCGTTGTCGTTGGCCACCTCCGCGGCTTCCTACTCGTCGACTTTGGCAGCCTACACACACCAAGCTTAGCCGATAGAATGCTGTATTTCTTCGCTGGGCTCGGCCATCAGTCCGTGCTCGCTTTTTTTGCATTGAGCGGTTTCTTAGTGGGCGGCAAAGCCTTAACCGCGATCGTCGCTGGCACTTGGTCATGGGGTGCATATTTGGTGGCGCGCCTGACGCGGCTGTGGACCGTCGTCGTACCGGCGCTGATCGTGACGCTCGCACTCGACCGTACCGGTACTTGGCTGACAGCGGGAAACGGCTATGACGGGGCCTACTTTAAAATTTTGGCAAGCGGACCTGGAATTCTTAATCCTGCCGACAATAGCTTCACGACGCTGCTTGCCAACATTGCGTTTCTCCAAACGATCGCGTCACCGGTGTTTGGAACCAATGGACCGCTTTGGAGCCTGGCCAACGAATTTTGGTACTATGTCGTGTTCCCCCTTGCGGCTTGGACATTCTCGCGCAACGCGCGCATGCTTCAAAGGACTTTCGCTTCGATCGGCGCGACCTTGCTCAGCGTGCTCTTGCCTTGGCCGCTGATGGTTTTAGGATTAGTTTGGGTTGCGGGGGCCATCGCTTTCTATGTGGCTTCCGTGCCCCGCTTCAAAGTCCTATTCGCGCATCCTGCCTTTGGTGCAGCTACCGGAGCAGTCCTGACATTCATCTTGGTGTATCGGCCGTATGCGCACAGGATCGAGGGCGATCTGCTCCTGGGCGGTGCGTGGGCGCCAATGCTCATTGCCCTGGCTGCGCTGCCCCCATGGGGCGGCATTTATTCAACCGTGGCCAACGCCCTCAGTCGAATTTCTTACACGTTGTATGCAACGCACTTTCCTTTGCTTGCATTCCTGTGGTTCACAGCCCTGGCGCCCGGCCAGTCGCCTCCTAACACGGCAACCCTAGCTATTGGTGCAGGCATGTTATGTCTGACCCTGCTTTTTGCAGCGGCGATGTGGTGGTGCTTTGAACGCAATACAGCCAAGGTTAGAGCAGCCGTTCAGTGGATGCTTGCCTTGTATTTGAAGCGCGCGCGCTCCGACTCTGAGCGGCTATGAGAAGACCGGCAACGCAATCATGATTATCCTTGGCCTCAATGCTTACCATGGAGATGCCGCAGCGTGCCTTGTGCGCGACGGCGCGATCGTGGCCGCCGCCGAAGAGGAACGCTTCCGGCGCATCAAGCATTGGGCGGGATTTCCCTCTGATGCGATCGCCTATTGCCTGCAAGAGGCGGGCTTAACTCTCAGCGACGTCGACGCCATCGCGCTCAACAGCGATCCAAAAGCCAACCTCATGCGCCGCGCGGGCTACGCGCTGCTACAGCGCCCGGATCCGCGCCTCGTCATCGACCGCTTGCGCAATCAGAAGAAGCGCTCATCGGTCGAAACCGAATTGAAGGCGGCTTTTCCTGGGCAGACGTTTAGCGGCGCAATCCATCGCGTCGAGCATCATCTGGCGCATCTCGCATCGGCCTTCCTTGTTTCGCCATTCAACCAAGCCGTATCGGTTTCGGTCGACGGCTTCGGCGATTTTTCGAGCGCGGCGTGGGGCATGGGTGAGGGGACGAAGCTCCGCGTCGACGGCCGCGTTTACTTTCCCCATTCGCTCGGCGCGTTCTATCAGGCGATCACACAGTTCATCGGCTTTGCCCACTACGGCGACGAATACAAAGTCATGGGCC
>JANNUW010000019.1:0-2477 GCA_031414095.1 Hyphomicrobium sp.
ACCTGGAAAGTGATCCAGCACGTGCGCGAGAAGTTCTCGTGCCGGCAATGCGAGGTGATCACGCAAGCGCCCGCACCCAACCATCCGATTGCACGTGGCCGTGCCGGTCCGCAGCTGCTGGCGCATGTGCTGTTCTCGAAATACCGCGCGCACCTGCCGCTCAACCGGCAAAGTGACATCTACGAGAAGGAAGGCATCAACCTCGACGTCTCGACGCTCGCCGATTGGGTCGGCGCGAGCGCAGCAACCCTGATGCCGCTGGTCGAGGAAATCGAAAAGCACGTGCTTGCTGCAGAGCGTATACACGCCGACGACACCACGGTGCCGGTGCTCGCCCAGAACAAATGCACCACCGGCCGCTTGTGGACCTACGTGCGCGATGATCGGCCCTTTGGCGGGCAAGCCGCGCCCGCAGCCTTGTTCCATTACGCACCTGATCGTGGGGCTAAGCATCCCGAGCGCCATCTCGCCACCTACAGCGGCCTCTGCCAAGCCGATGCCTACGCGGGCTACAACGGCCTCTACGTCATGGGCCGCAAGCCAGGGCGGATCGTCGAGGCCGCCTGCTGGGCGCACGGCCGGCGGAAGTTCTTCGAACTGGCCGAGCTGCAAAAAGCACCCGTCGCCATCGAAGCCGTTCGCCGGATCGACGAGCTGTTCGCAATCGAGCGGCAGATCAACGGCCAGCCGCCAGATCGGCGGGTCTCGGTTCGGCGGGAGTGCTCAAAACCGCTGGTCGAGTCTCTCGAAAGATGGCTTCGCGAGCAACGGCGGCGGCGATCGAAAAATCCGGTCGCGAACGCAATCGACTACAGTTCAAGCGATGGACCGCCTTCACCCGTTTCCTCGACGATGGCCGCATCTGTCTGTCGACGGATGGTGCTGACAAGGCTTTTCTCAATCAGTTCTCCGTTTTTTCTTTGGTGGCGACTGCCGCCAAGCCTCAACCATTCGGGCATAGGCGTCTTCAGCTCGTTTGACATAGTCCATCTCGCGATGGCGGATCTCCTTGATCCAGTAATCCCGGCCCGGCCCTGCCTTGCCGTACTCACGAGGTGCACCGGCTTTCAGGGCCACCTTGCGCAACTTCATGGCCTGGAACGCTGGGCGGGCGAATGCATACTCTTGGTCCTTCGCAAGGACATGCCAGATCAGCACGGCCAACTTGCGTGCTGTGGCGACGATCGCGGCTGAGGCACCGCGTCGAGCGCTGATGCGAGCGAAGAAGGCGCGCAGCGGACCTGGCGCAGTTTGCGCTGACCATGCCGCCTCCACCAACATTTTGCGGACGGAAGCGTTGCCCTGTTTCGAGATCCGCCCATGGCGAGCCGGTCCCTCGCCAGACTGGCGCACCTTTGGCGTCAGACCGAAATAGCTCGCCAGCTTCTGCGGCGTCTCGAACCGAGAGATGTCACCGATAGAGCTGAGCACCATCGTGGCGACGATCGGCCCGATTCCAGGAATGGTCATCAGCCTGACCGCGCGCTCGTCGTTCAAAGCGAGGAGGGCCAGCTCCCGGTCGAGAAGCGACAGCTGCTCGCCTGTGCGCTGCAGCTCATCGACGAGGCGATTTAGGATCAGCCGCTCATGCTCAGGGATCGGCATCTTTGCAAGCCAGCGCCGACCGGCCGGACCGAAAAGTTCACCTTTGTATTTCGGAACGAGGTTTGCGTGCAGGACTGCATGGATACGCGACTTCAGGCGCACCGTCTCATCGAGCAGGCCCATGCGCTCGGCGGCCTGTCGGCGACGTCTGATTGTGTCGTCATCGGCTGCCCAGACCTCTGGGAGAAAGCCCGAGGCATGAAGGCGAGCCAGCGTGATCGCATCGATCTTGTCGGTCTTTACCCGCGCATAGGCGATCGCCCGCACCATCCGGGAATTTGCGATGATGACTCGGCTAACGAAAGGCCGTAGCAGCCGCTCGATGGCTGCTGTATTACCGGTTGCCTCAAGGACGACCTCGTCGTCCGGTTTGAGTGCACGGCCGAAAGCGAGAACCTTCCCGTGCACGAGATCGAGGCGCTTCTCCTCGATGACATTGCCGTCCTCCAGGATTGCAACCTGGGCGAACGAGCGATGAACGTCCATACCAATGACTCGCATGCTCCCTCTCAATCAGTTTTCGGGAGCTGGCGGGTGTGCACGACATCTACGGATCCGCGCTCGCAGCGCAACCGGGCAGGTCGTAGGGGCGGCCATGTAACAACTCGAGCTCTCAGCTCATCGATAGGACGGCCTACCGCCGTTTCATGCTCCCGACGCCCAGGCCCAGTACTCCAGATGCTATCCATTGAGAGGATTGCGTCCAGTCCAGACCGTTGCGCCGGTAGGTATCATGCCCTTTAACAATGCCGCCGAGCGCGCGGTGCGCGGCATTGCCGTCGGCACGAAAGTGGCGAGCGCCGCGAAATGTCTTGGGCAGTGCTGGGCCATCAAGTTGCGTTAATTGCACAGCAGCTAAAAACTTGCGGTGT
>JANNUW010000020.1:0-1162 GCA_031414095.1 Hyphomicrobium sp.
GTGACAATAGCGTCCGCTGCCTGTTCCGACAGGCTCGCCATCCGGGCCATACGCAATGGCGGTGGAAACGACAATGGGAGCGATCCGACTTTGGTCATGACGCTTTCTACCGCATTCTTGCCACTTGCCTAACTCATATAATTGTATACAATTAGCACAACGAGCGAGAGAGTTCAATTCGCCGGGTTACATGGAGCAGGAAATGACGGGATTGCTGGCGGGCAGGCGCGCCTATGTCACGGGTGGATCAAGCGGCATTGGCGCTGCCATCGTCGAAACCTTTGTGAAGGAAGGCGCCCACGTGGCGATCGGCGCCTCGCGCCATTCGGAACAGGCGGCCGCCGCCGCAAAACGTTTAGCAACCGGCGGACAGCGCGTTGTCGTGATCCAGGCCGACCTGCATGACCGCGCCGCAACGGACCGCGCCGCCGACGAAGTCATCAGCGCCCTGGGCGGGCTCGACATCTTCGTTCACTGCGCCGGGATTGATGTGACCCAGACAGCCCCCACTCACGAAACGCCTGACGACACATGGGACCGCATGCTGGCGCTGCATCTGACCGCCGCATTCCGTCTTTCAAAAAAGCTCGTGCCGGCCTTGCTGAAAGGCACGAAACCTTCGGTGACTTTTATTGGCTCCGTCGCCGGACTCGTGGCCTGGGAAGGAGACGTTGCCTATAACGTCGCCAAGGCCGGGCTTCATCATCTCGCCCGCTGCATCGCGGCCGACTATGCCAAGGCGGGCCTCCGCGCCAATGCCATCGCCCCCGGTGTGATCGATACGCCCCTCACCCGCGGCTATGCCTCGGGCATGGAGGGCGGCGAAGCAAGCGGCATGAAAGTGCTGGCCGGGCTTCATCCCCTGGGCCGTTATGCAACCCCTTCAGAAGTGGCTGGCACCGCCCTCTTTCTCGCCTCCGACCAGGCCGCCTTCATCACCGGCGTTGTGCTGCCGGTCGATGGCGGCATGACAATGATTTAAGGAAAGCCGCGATGGCAAAGCTAAAAATACTGGCGGCGATCTGCGATGAACCGGGCGAAGGCGACGTGCTGAGCCTGCGCCACGTGATGATCGACGATCCCCATGAAATGGAAGTGCGCGTCAAAATCGAGACAACCGGAATTTGCCGGAGCGACATTCATTATCTTCGCGGTGTGTGGG
>JANNUW010000021.1:0-2354 GCA_031414095.1 Hyphomicrobium sp.
GGACGAAAAGAACGTCTCGCAGGCGCCGCGTGTTGTGCTCAAAAACCAGGTGGCGAAAGCGGCTGCCAAGGGCCTGCGCATCAAGACCGGCGTCGAGTGCGAATTCTTTTTGACGACGCCTTGTGGCAGCAAGATCTCTGACGATAAAGATAACGCCGCCAAGCCCTGCTACGATCAGCAAGCACTCATGCGCCGCTACGACATCATCGCCGAAATCTGCGATGCCATGCTGGAGCTCGGCTGGGGCCCCTATCAGAACGATCACGAGGACGCCAACGGCCAGTTCGAAATGAACTGGAACTTCGACGACGCGCTCATCACTGCCGACCGGCATTCGTTCTTCAAGTTCATGGCCCGCTCGATTGCTGAAAAGCACGGCCTGCGCGCCACGTTCATGCCCAAGCCCTTCCCGGGTCTGACGGGCACCGGATGCCACGCCCACATCTCGGTGTGGGATATGGCCGGCAAGATGAACATGTTCTTCGATCCGACCGAAGAAATCGGCATGTCGCAACAGGGCTACAACTTCCTCGGCGGCATCATGCGCCATGCCGAAGCGCTGGCCGCGATCACCAATCCGACGGTCAACTCCTACAAGCGCATCAACGCGCCACGCACGGTCTCGGGCGCGACGTGGGCGCCCAACACGGTGACATGGACCGGCAACAACCGCACGCACATGGTGCGGGTGCCGGGCAAAGGCCGGTTCGAATTGCGGCTGCCCGACGGCGCCGCCAATCCATACCTATTGCAGTCGGTCATCATAGCGGCCGGTCTCGACGGCATCGAACGCAAGGCACATCCAGGCAAGCGCTACGATATCGATATGTACCAGCTCGGGCACACGGTCACGGATGCGCCCAAGCTGCCGCTCAACCTGCTCGATGCCATCCGCAACTTCGACAAGGATACGGAACTGAAATCGATGCTCGGCGATGAGTTCTCGGCCGCTTACATCAAGCTGAAGACGCAGGAGTGGAATTCGTTCACGGCCCACTTCACCGAGTGGGAACGCGCCAACACGCTCGATATCTAGAGCGTGTTTGCTTTAGATTGAAGCATAACCGGCATTCCTGAAGTAGTTGGCGCACTCGTCGGGTGGGAAGTGGCCGAGCAACGAGCCGATGCGTTTCCAGGTTGCCTCCACGGTACGTTCGGCGGCCTTGCGCAGCAGTGTTTTGAGCTTTGCGAACACCTGCTCGATCGGATTGAGGTCCGGCGAGTAGGGCGGCAGAAAGAAAAGGCGTGCGCCTGCAGCTCTGATCGCGGCGCGCACGGTGCGGCCTTTGTGGCTGCCGAGATTGTCCAGGATGACGATGTCGCCAGGTTGCAGAGTGGGCACCAGGATCTGCGTCACGTAAGCGAGGAAGCTTTCGCCGTTGATGGGGCCATCAAACACGCACGGCGCAGTGATGCGATCGTGGCGCAGAGCCGCGAGGAACGTCAGCGTCTGCCAGTGGCCGTGCGGAACCTTCGCAACAAGCCTCTCTCCGCACGGCGCGCGCCCATGCGTGCGGGTCATGTTGGTCTTGGCCCAGGTCTCATCGATGAAGACGAGACGAGCGGGGTCGAACTTTCCCTGATGCCGTCGCCATCGAAGCCGCCGGCGCGCGACGTCGGGCCTATCCTGCTCGCTGGCGTGCAGGCTTTTTTTTGAACGTGATGCCCTCGCGGGCGAGCACGTGCCACACCGCGTAGTGGCTGACGTTGACGCCGCGCCCCGCAAGTTCAGCGGCCAGCGCTCTCAAGGTGATGTCAGGAGACTCAGTGATGCGCTTCAAAAGCCAGTCGCGCTCTGGTTCCAAGGCGTAGGGCCGCTTGCCGCCCATAGGTTTGGCCTTGGCGCTGCCGGTGGCACGGAAACGCTGCGACCACTTCACGACGCTGGCCACGCTAACGCCGAACGTCGCGGCGACCGAGCGGCACGGCACGCCATCCTCAACAGCCAAAACGACACGTTCACGCAGATCGAGTGAGTAGGGTCGAACCATGCGGGCTGGCCTCCCACTCCAGCCCATAGGGTGAATCATATTCGTGGCCTCTTGGGAATCCCTTCCGATTCAATCAAAGGCAAACACGCTCTAGAATTAAACGTACGCCAATATTGGGCCCGCATTAGAGAACAAAGTCGCTCTGCGTGATGTTGCCCACTTGCTGAGCGCCAACGAGCCGGATCGTTTGGTTCACATCCCCGTCGATGGTGACCAGGATGTCTGCTCCGAGGTCGGTTAATCCGACTCGCGCAGCAAATGAACTGACCGAGATGCCGAAGGAACTGATATCGAGGAAATCCTGGCCGCCACCGGCGGGATTGAAATCGAAGTCCTGGATGCGGTCCGCACCAAAGCCTGCTC
>JANNUW010000022.1:0-3699 GCA_031414095.1 Hyphomicrobium sp.
CGGCCAGGGCCCGGGCCGCGTCGTCGGCTGCGAAAACGTGAGGCGCGGCGCTGACCGTCAGAAGTGCAGATGTCAGTAAAAATAGGCAATGTGCCGTCGAGGCGCGCATGGTCTAATACTCTCATTCTACTGATATTTGAATGGTATGTGACGATCTTCGGCTGCAATTCAGGCAATAAAGCGGTTGCCGTTTGAACAGGACCTGAACGGCAAATCCTGGCGGCTCGTTTTGCGACGCGTTCGTTAACAGCCAGCCTTAGCCAGAGCCTTCAGTCCCTCCCGATAGTTCGGAAATTGCAGCACGACGCCGAGGCTTGCTTTGATGCGCTCGTTACGCACGCGCTTATTCTCGGAGTAGAAGCTACGCCCCATGGGAGAGAACGTGGCGTCGTCGTAGTTTATTCCAGGCGGAACGGGCAGCCCCATCAATTCGGCTGCAAAGGCAATGACATCTTGTGGGGGCGCCGGTTCATCGTCGGTCACGTTGAATATAGAATGGCCGCACGAGACCGCCATGGCCGCTTCGAGCACGCTGGCGATATCGGCAACGTGCGTCCGGTTAAAGACCTGTCCCGGCTTGATGATGCGCCGCGCGCTGCCGTCGCGGACGTTGTCGATGGCGCTCCGGCCGGGTCCATAAATACCGGCGAGGCGGAAAATCTGGACGTGCTTGGTGTTGTGGGCGCCAAACTCGAGCCAAGCGTCTTCAGCGTGGACCCTGCGCCGTGAGCGATCGGAGCCAGGTGCTGTGGCCGTCGTCTCGTCGACCCAGTTTCCTTGCTGATCGCCATAAACACCGATCGTCGAAAGATAACCGATCCATTGCAGATTGCGTGCCCGTGCAAGCGCGCCGCCGAATGCCCGCAAAACAGGATCGCCGCCGGCATCGGGTGGGATGGAAAGAAGAACGTGGGTCGCGGCGTCGAGCCGTGCGGCAAGCGCCCCATCAATGGGCTGAGTTTCGCAGCCCCCAGCCGACGCTGCTCCGGCCGACTCTGGGCGGCTCTCAAAGACGTAGCCCTCAAAACCATGCTCAGCAAGCCGTCGCACGCCGGATGCTGAGATCGAGGTGCCCGCGATCGGCCAGCCACGAGGTTGCAGGCGGCGGCTGAGCTCCAGAGCGCTGTAGCCCATTCCAAAGCAGAAAAGGTTTGTCATCCGCGGTCTTCCGATGAGCACGCGGCCTCCCATTCCGCGCGCGCGCACGCGTCGGGTTCATCGGCGGCAAAGCGCGTGTAGAGATCGTGAAGCCGGGCTGGGCTTGCGAGCTTGGCGAGAGCCCAGACGGCCATCGCGCGAACCAAGGGCGAGTCGTCGGACAGCCTGTCTTCGACTGAAGCGCGCAAGGTGTCGTCGCGTGCATTGCCCGCCGCAATGAGGACATTGCGCATGAAGCGGTCGCGCCCCGTCCGCTTAATCGACGTACCGGCAAAACGGGCGCGGAAGGCGGCATCATCGAGGTTTAGCAGCGCATCGAGCGGCGGATCGCGGGTGGCCTCGGTCGCCGCAAACTTCGCCTCCCGGCTCGCGTGCGCGAACTTGTTCCACGGGCAGACCGCCAGACAATCGTCGCAGCCGAAGATGCGGTTGCCGATGGCGTCGCGAAACTCTGCAGCGATATGACCTTTATGTTCAATCGTCAGATAGGCGATGCAGCGCCTCGCATCGAGTTGATAGGGTGCGGGAAAGGCAGCCGTCGGGCAGACATCGAGGCAGCGCTGGCAACTGCCGCAATGGTCGTGTTCGGTGGCATCGGGTTCAAGGACTGCGGTGGTGAGAATGGCGCCGAGGAACAGCCACGAACCATGGGTGCGCGAAACGAGGTTGGTATGTTTGCCTTGCCAGCCAAGTCCGCTGGCTTGTGCGAGAGGCTTTTCCATGAGCGGCGCGGTATCCGTGAACACCTTGACTTCGGCGCCGGTCAAACGGGCCAAGCGACCAGCCAAGTCTTTGAGCTTTTTTTTCAGCACCTCATGATAGTCGCGGCCTTGGGCGTAGACCGATATGGTGCCATTTGAGGCGCGCGCTAAGTTCGCCATCGGATCGGTATCGGGTGCGTAACTGAGCCCCGTCATCAGGATGCTGCGCGCTTCGGGCCACAGCGTGTTGGGGTGGCGGCGCCGGTCAGCGGCCGTAGCCAGCCAGTCCATATCGCCATTACAGCCGCCGTCGAGAAATTGCATGAGACGGTTGCCCGCGTCCCCTATGCGGTCTGGACTTGTCACCCGCAGGCCCGACAGGCCAATTGCCGCCGCGTGCGCGCGCAACTCGTCTTTGACCGCGTCGGTCACGGCGGCAGGGGCCCGACCGTCGCGTTGCAAATCGAGAGACTCAAAAGTCGAGGTCGCTGTAGGCATGGGGCGGTGGCATTCCAGGTAGCCTGTCTGACAGGAGAGGGCGCATAGACGGCCGCGATTTCAAGCGCTGGTACCAAGCGGTCGCGGCAGGATAGTCCAGCCAGGGCACATCGCCCAAATAATCGATGACCGAAAGATGCGCGCCCGCCGCCAAGTCTGCAAAGCTGAGCGTGTCGCCGGCGAGCCAGCCGCGCTGATGCGCGAGGTAGCCGATGTAGCTGAGGTGATAGCGCAAGTTAGCGCTGGCGATCCGAAGTACGGCCGGGTCGGGCGGTGCGCCGTTGTCCGCGCCAAGCCGCGCATAGACTTTCTCCGCCAGCAGTTCGCGCGTCACCTCACGGTGGCATTTGTTGTGAAACCAGTCGGCCAGCCGGCGCACCTCGGCGCGCGCACTCGGAGGCCCGGGAAACAGCGCCATCAGATCGTGCGCAGCGCCGGCTTCGACGGAGGCTTCAGCCAGATATTCAGAAATCGCATAGGCACCGCACAGCGTGTCACCTGTGTCCAGCGAAAGGACCGGCAGTTCACCCGACGGATTGAGCGCCAGGAAAGCGGGCTGCCAAGCCCATGGCTGCTCTTCAATGAAGGCCGAGTCGATTTTCAGCTCACCGAGTGCGAGGCGGATCGATCGCGAATGCGGGCAGAGCCGGAAATGCGTCAGCGTGCCGGCAAAACTATAGCCGTCCCAGTGTTCGGGCGCATCGTTTTCGCGGGCGATGTCTGTCAACGAATGGGTCTCCGGATCGATGGCGGGTGCGATGAACGGGGGCTATAGCTCGAACCGCGGGGCTGCACCAAGTAAGCCCGCGCCATGTGCCGCTTTTGACACGAACGGCGTGGGAATTCCATGTTAGCCAGCAAACCTCACTAGCTCTTGCGGAGTTCCTGATGCCCATCTGGCAAGTCGTTTTACTCGGCCTGATCGAAGGCGCGACCGAGTTTATACCGGTCTCGTCGACAGGTCACGTTTTGCTGGCCGGGCATTTTCTGGGCTTTTGCTCGCCTGGGCGATCATTTGAGATTTTGATTCAGCTCGGCGCCGTACTCGCGATCCTGACGGTCTATGCCGGGCGGCTCATACACTTGGCGTTGTCACTGCCGGGCGACGCCAACACGCGGCGCTTTGTCGGCGGCGTGCTTCTCGCATTCCTCCCCGCCGCCATGGTCGGGGCTGGCCTGTCGAAGTATATCGATCAACTCTTGGAAACGCCGCTGGTGATCTGCGCGACGTTGATCATCGGCGGTATCGTTCTGCTGGCCGTCGACCGCATGAAGCTGAAGCCCATTTATAACGACGTTACGCAAATTCCGCCTTCGCTCGCGTTGAAGATCGGACTTTGTC
>JANNUW010000023.1:0-1875 GCA_031414095.1 Hyphomicrobium sp.
CCAGAAACGCGTGCCGGACTTTGCCAATCGTCTCCACAGTCACCATCCCCGCTCAGCCCCCGTGCAAACGCGCACTGGAGGGCATCTTCAAGCTCACGAGGGTGGGGTCAATTTTGAACGCCGATTCCAACCCTCAGGGGGCGCATTGCCTCACCAAGAATGTTACCGGAGAACTGACTGCCAGGACTGGGGGCGTGGCACCGAATCGGATCGCTGTCGCCGATGGCGAGACAGATCAGTATGGACGCACGGCGCGAGATCACGGCGGCGGTATCGGAGCGCTACCGGTTGGCGGGGCGGTCGGAGAAGGGGCGGGTTCTCGACGAGCTGTGCAAGGTGACCGGCTGGCATCGCAAGCACGCTGTGCGAGCACTTGCCGGCCAGCCAGCGGTGGAACCAAACGCACCGCGTCAGCGCGCACCGACGTACGGTGCGATTATTAAGGACGCGCTGGTAGCGCTGTGGGAGGCGTCCGACCGGATCTGCGGCAAGCGGTTGGTGGTCATGATCCCGACGTTGCTGCCGGCGCTGGAGCGGCATGGCCGACTGAAGTTTGGCAAGACCGATCGATCATTGGTATTGGACGTCAGCGCGGCGACGATCGACCGGCTGCTGGTTGATACCAAGATCGCAGCGGCAGGCGGCAAGCGCCGGCGCGTCGGGTTCTACTCTGCAATCCGGCGCGAGGTGCCGATCCGAACGTTCAACGACTGGAACGACCCGGTGCCTGGCTTCTGCGAGGTCGACATGGTGGCGCATGGTGGCACGTCGGTCGCCGGCTCGTTCATCCAGACGTTGACCATGGTCGATGTGGCGACGGGCTGGACCGAGTGCATGCCGCTGGTGACGCGCGAGGGCGCCCTTGTTGTGCAGGCGATGGAAAGTGCACAGCGTCTGTTCCCGTGGCTCTTGCTGGGAGCCGACTTCGACAACGACAGCGCGTTCATGAATGATGTTGTCGTCCCGTGGTGCCGTGGGCAGAAGATCGAGGTGACGCGCTCGCGCGCCTATAAGAAGAACGATCAAGCTTTCGTCGAGCAGAAGAATGGCGCCGTGGTCCGACGCCTTGTCGGCTACGGACGCTTCGAGGGAACAGAGACGGCGCGTATGTTGGTTCGTCTGTATGCCGCATCCCGGCTGCATACGAATTTTTTCCAGCCTTCGTTCAAGCTCAAGGACAAACGGCGGGAAGGAGCCAAGGTGATCAAGCGCTATTATGCTCCGGCAACGCCCTATGCTCGCGCGCTGGCCCATCCGAAACTGAGCAAGGCGGTCAAGACGCGCTTGCGGGAGGTTTATCGCACGCTCGATCCCGTGGCTCTGCTGGCCGAGATGCGCGCGGCGCAGATGGAACTCGGCGCGCGGGTCGGTAGCCGATCCAACAAGAGCGCGGCAATCGCATGCCCACCATCAGCAGCACCGGATGCGTCAGCGTTCGCAAAGGGGCTCGGCAAGGAAGTGTTGCGCGGCGAGCGGCGCGTCATCCATCGGCAGATGCACAGGCCCTACAAGACAAGGGTGCGAATGCCCTCGATGCTTGATCCGCATATACAGGACATCGAGAGCTGGCTGGTCGCCGAGCCACGTCTTACCGCGCTGGTCATCCTCGATCGGTTGGTCGAGCGTTGCCCCGATCAGTTCGGACCGCCGCAACACACAATTGTGCAGCGCCTCCTGAAGGTCTTGCGGAGAAAGGCTGCCGGCCAGCTCCTTGAGCCTGTTGCCCCAGCGACTACTTCGCCGGGCGTGACAATCGCTCCCTGAATCGGCCATGATCGCAACTCTGACTGCATCAGCGTCAGCGTCCCCGAGGCTTGCCTTCGGTAACATTGTCAGTTGAGGCAATACGGGGGTCAATGTTCAACGCCGATTGAC
>JANNUW010000024.1:0-51903 GCA_031414095.1 Hyphomicrobium sp.
CGCAAAAACTTGCCGAGCGCATTCTACAGTCAATTGCCCAAACTGGCGGACGGTCCTCTAGCTGGATACCCCCGTATCCTGGGCGTGGCCTGGGCGTTCGTGGCTCACACCGACAGCTATTTCGATTACAAATTGCTGCAAGCTTTTGTTGGAGCCTATCAGCGCGTCGAAGCGCTGACGATCGGCGAGTTGTGGGTTTTGCCGCTCACGCTTAGGCTTGTACTCGTTGAAAACCTGCGGCGCGCAGGACGCCGGATTTTGTCGAGCCGCGAAGAACGCAAGGCGGCCGACGAACTCGCCGACCGGCTCGCAAATAACCCCGATAGGACGCTCGAGCTCCTTTCGTCAGCGTCGGTCAACGGCCGGCGCGGGGAACTGCGATCAGCCTTCATTGCGCAGCTCATGCACCGCTATGGCGACGCGACGGGCGATGTCAGATCGGCCCGCGAATGGCTAGGCACGCAGCTGTCTGAATCCAAAACGACGCCCGAAGACGTGGTTGCTCGCGAGCACCAAAGTATCGGCGCGACGAACAACAGCGTGCGCCACATCATCCGCAGCATGCGGGTGATGCCGGATATCAAGTGGGCCGACTTCGTCGAAAGCGTCAGTCTTGTCGACGTCGAGTTGGGAGAATATCCGCTGTTTGCGGAAATGGACTTCCCGACACGCAACTCCTATCGCAACGCGATCGAGTATCTGGCGCGGAGATCACCGTTGGCCGAGCGGGAAATCGCACGTCTGGCTGTGACGCTGGCCAAACGTGCGGCCCCGAATACTAAAGCGTGCGACCCGGGGTTTTATTTGCTTGGACATGGCCGGCCGCTACTCGAGGCAGAAATAAACTTCCGGCGAATGGCGCGTGATATTCCCGCGGCTGTCACGCAAAAAGGCGGCCTGCCGGGGTATGTCGCAAGTGTTGCTTTTCTGACCGTTGCGATTCTGGCTATTCCGATGCTTGCCCTCGTCGGGCAGAGCTTGCCGCCGGGTGTGCTCGTGCTGCTGGCGGTGTTCGGCTTCCTGCCAGCATTTGATTTGGCGATCGCAGTGGTCAATCAGGCGATCACGCACGAAGTGCAACCGCAGATCATACCGGGCCTCGAACTTTTACATGGAGTGTCTGAAGAAGCACGTACGCTCATTGTCATACCGACTTTGTTCGCAAACTCCGAGGGTATCGACGAACTGCTCAACCGGTTGGAGATCCACTACCTCGCAACTCAAGAAAAGAACGTTTTTTTCGCGCTTCTGTCTGACTGGACGGATGCGGCGGCCGGGCTGTCGGAGCGCGATGCCGATCTTCTCAATCGAGCCCGCGGCGGCATAGATAACCTCAACCGCCAGTATGCGGATGCGTCGGCCGGACAAGATCTGTTTTATGTATTCCATCGTAAGCGGCACTGGAATCCATCTGAAGACCGGTGGATGGGTTGGGAGCGTAAGCGCGGCAAGCTGCACGAATTGAACCGGTATTTGCGGGGCGCAAAAGATACGTCCTTCATACCTGCGGAGGCCGCGGGCAACGACTATCCGCATGGTATCAAGTATATTATCACGCTCGATTCCGACACCCGCCTGCCGCGTGAGGCCGCGCGCCGGCTTATCGGCAAAATGATTCATCCCCTCAACAAGCCCGTATTTTCCGATGCGAGGCAAAATATTTTCGACGGCTACGCGGTTCTGCAGCCGCGCGTTACTCCAGCACTTCCCGCGGCTCAAGATGCCACGCTGCTGCAAAGACTGTTTTCGTCAGGTGGCGGTATAGATCCGTACGCGGGCGCAATATCGGACGTCTATCAGGATTTGTTCGATGAAGGATCGTTTGCCGGCAAAGGCATCTATGACATCGACGCCTTCGAACGGGCGATCGGCGAACGATTTCCAGAAAACACAGTGCTCAGCCACGATTTGCTGGAAGGCCTCTACAGCCGCGCCGGTCTTGCGACCGACGTCGAGTTTATCGAAGAATTTCCCAGCCGCTATGACGTGGCGCGTGCCCGCGACCATCGATGGGTCCGGGGTGATTGGCAGCTGCTGCCCTGGATTCTTGCCGGCCGGGCTTATTTCAGGCGCACACCCGGCGATATGCCCGACGGCTTGACGGCGCTTGGCCGATGGAAACTCATCGACAATCTGCGGCGTTCGCTGACGCCGATCGCGCTGGTTATCGCATTGATCATCGGCTGGCATCAGCCGTTCGTGGCAGCGGCGATTTGGACCGTATTCATTCTGATCTCGATCGGCATTCCGACATTCCTGTCGATCGCTGCGAACATAGTGGGGAATGATAACAATACGACGCTAAAAAGCCACTTTGAGGCTCTCGGGCACGATGCGCTGCTCGCGGCTTTGCAATCGACTTTGCATTTGACGCTCGTTGCCGACAAGGCCGTGTCTATGGCAGATGCGATCGGGCGCACGCTCTATCGCTTGTTCGTCAGCCGCAAACATTTGCTCGAGTGGACAACCGCAGCACAGTCAAAGGCGATGGCGGCGCTGACCACTACTGCGTACTATCGGCAGATGTGGGGAAGCGTTGCGATCGGCTTAGTGTCGGCGCTCCTGGTCGCGCGCTCGGGCTCGCAATCCCTGACGGTTGCCGGGCCCGTTATCGCACTGTGGATCGCAGCGCCTGCGATTGCGCATTGGGTGAGCTTCCGGCCAGCGGGCACCAAGCGCGAACAATTGACTGCTGACAACCGGACGAAGCTCAGAGCGTTGGCCCGACGGACATGGCTCTTTTTCGAAGAATTCGTAACGTCTGAGGATCATTATCTTCCACCTGACAATTTTCAGGAAGCCCCGCGGCCCGTTGTGGCACATCGGACGTCTCCCACCAACGTTGGCCTCTACATGATGTCAACGGTGAGCGCCTACGACTTCGGCTGGATATCTGTATTGGAAGCGGCCGAACGCTTGGAACAGACGCTCCGCTCCCTCACCGAACTCGCGCGCTACAAAGGTCATTTTTATAACTGGTATGACACCCGCGCGATGGCGGTCCTGGAGCCGCGCTATGTGTCCTCGGTCGACAGCGGCAATCTTGCAGGGCATTTGATTGTCATCGCCGTCGCTTGCCGGGAATGGGCTGCTAAAAAGGGTGCGAACCCGGCCGCCGGCGACGGGATTGGCGATTGCCTGGCGCTTTTAGATTCGGCATTGCCATTGGAATTGCGCAGCGCGGCCGTGGCAGCGGCGATCGATCGGTTCCGGTCCTTTGCCGGCACTGCTCAGCCCATGCGCGACGAGCAGCGTTACTGGACCGAGGTGCATCAAAGCGCGCAGGAGTTGTCCGATCTCCTCGACCATTCGGTGGCCGCCCCAACGGCCATCAGAAGCGCGCGGGCGATTGCGCGAACGGCCCACAGCCACCTACTTTACGCGGAACTCGACGCCGATGGCGCGCGCGGGCTTCGGCGCCGGCTGACGGCGATCGCCGACGCATCTGAATACATGGCCATGTCCATGGAATTCGGTTTTCTCATCGAACCCGAGCGCGAGCTGTTGTCTGTCGGTTATTCGGTCGACGAGGAGAAGCTCGACCAGAGCTGCTACGATTTGCTCGCATCGGAGGCTCGGCTGGCCAGCTTCTTCGGCATCGCCAAAGGTGACTTGCCGCCACGCCATTGGTTCAGGCTCGGCCGCACACTGCTGCCCGTCAGTGGCCGTTCCGTGCTGATGTCCTGGTCTGGCTCGATGTTCGAATACCTGATGCCGGATCTCGTCACGTTAACGCCGCCCGACAGTTTGCTTGGCAGCACTGTCCGCGCCGCCGTCGACGAGCAGATGCAATTCGGTGCAAAGAACAACACCCCGTGGGGCGTGTCAGAATCAGCGTTCAACGCGCGCGACATCGAATTTACGTATCAGTACTCGAGCTTCGGCGTTCAAGAACTTGGGTTGAAGCGCGGCCTGGGCGACGATCTCGTCATCGCACCTTATGCCACGGCGCTTGCCAGCATGGTGGCGCCCAACGCTGCGGCGGCTAACTATGGTGAGCTGGCCAAAATCGGCGGTTGCGGAGCCTATGGTTTTTACGAAGCCATCGATTTCACGCCAGCGCGCGTCGCAATTGCCGAGCGCTGTGAAGTCATCAAAGCCTACATGGCACACCATCAGGGTATGACGATCGTGGCTCTCGCCAACACAATCCTCGATAACGCCATCGCCAAGCGCTTCCACACGGCACCGATGGTGCAAGCGGCCGAGCTGTTGCTTCAGGAGAGGGCGCCGCGCCTCGTCCCCAAGGCGGTACAACGGGCAACGCTGATCAAGGCCCGGCCGGATGATGAAGACCTGAGTTTAGCCGGCGGCCGCCGTGTAGCCGTCAACCGGGGGCCTACTCCGGACTGTCACGTTCTGGCGAATGGCCGGTTGAGCGTTTTCGTGACGGCGGCGGGATCTGGCTACACGCGCTGGAAGACGTTGGCGGTGACGCGCTGGCAGGCTGATCCCGCCCTCGACAATCTCGGCTCGTATGTTTACCTGCGAGACGTGCATAGCGGTTCCGTATGGTCGGCTGGCCATCAGCCGGTGGGCGCTGGCGCATCGAGTGCGGAGGCAGCGTTCACAGAAGACAGGGTGCAGCTATCGCGCACCGACGGCAAATTGCAGACCGTGCTCGACGTCATCGTCTCTCCGGAGGATGACGCTACGTGCCGCCGCGTCAGTATCAAGAATACCGGCCGTAAGGTCCGAACGATCGAAGTCACCAGCTACGAAGAGCTTGTGCTGGCGCCGTTAGATTCCGACACCGCACATCCGGCCTTTTCGAAATTGTTCGTCGAGACCGAGTTCGATGAGGACGCGGGCGCGATCCTCGCAACCAGGCGGCGGCGCGGACCCGACGACCCCCACATTCACGCGGCCTCGTTTGTGGCAGCAGACGGCGCACCATCGACGAAATTTGAATTCGAAACCGACCGCGCTAAATTCATTGGCCGCAGCCGGACGCTGGTGTCGCCCATCGCGATCATCAGCGGGCGTCCGTTGGAAGGCAATGTTGGCCCTGTCCTCGATCCCGTGTTTGCGATCCGGCGGCGCGTGACTATTCCCCCCGGTGCGACCGCGCGGGTATCGTTCTGGACCGTTGTGGCGGCCAGCCGCGAGTCTATTCTACCCTTGATCGCCAAGTACAAAGACGGCGCAACGTTTGCCCGTTCTGCAACGCTTGCTTGGACGCACGGACTTGTCGAGCTGCGCCACCTCGGCATCGAGGCGGACGACGCGATGTTGTTCCAGCAGCTTGCCGGCGCGTTGGTCTATTCAGCACCAGCACTGCGGGCTTCGGAGCCAGTCATACAGGCTGGCGCGCTCGGCTTCAGCGCGCTGTGGACCGCTGGTATATCCGGCGATCTGCCCATCGTTCTCGTACGCATTGAAGAGGTCGAAGATCTGAGCCTCGTGCGTCAGCTGCTGCACGCGTATGAATACTGGCGCAACAAGGGCATCGAGGTCGATCTCGTGATCCTCAATGAGCATTCGGCATCCTATCACCAGGAATTGCAGACGGCGTTGGAAACAATGTGTCAATCCGTTCCGAGCCGCCACCGGCTGGCGCGCGACAACACAAAGGGGTCGGTCTACCTTTTGCGCGCCGATCTGATGCAATCCTCCACGCTTGCCGCACTTCCCGCAGCAGCGCGCGCCGTTTTCAGAGCGCGGCGGGGTGCACTCGCGGAACAGATCATCCGCCTCACATCGCGTTCGTCGATTAGCGTCGCGCCTCCGCCCAGACTCGCGCCGGCCGAAGTTTCGACGCGGCGTGTCGATGCTACGGACCTTGAGTTCTTTAACGGTTATGGCGGTTTTCGCCGGGACGGCCGCGAATATGTTGTGATCCTGAATGCCGGCCAGACGACTCCCGCGCCCTGGATCAACGTAATTGCCAACGAATCCTTCGGGTTCCAGGTGGGCGCTGACGGCGGCGGTTACAGCTGGTGCACCAATAGCCGCGAACGCCAGCTGACGCCGTGGTCGAACGACCCCGTCATTAACCGGCCTGGTGAGGTGTTCTATGTGCGCGACGAGGACACCGGCGAACTTTGGACACCGACCGCATCGCCCATCCGCGATCACGCCAACCCCTATATCATTGCACACGGACAGGGGTACACACGCTTCGAACATTCCTCTCGCGGCATCGAGCTCGTGCTCGAAGTGTTCGTCTCGCAGGACGATCCGGTCAAGATATCGAGACTGACGTTACGAAACGATTCCGGCAAGCCGCGCCGCTTGACGGTGACGAGCTACGTCGAATGGGTGCTGGGCTCGTCGCGCCGCGCCACGGCCGCGCACATCGCAACAGACTTTATCCGCGAAGATAGCGCCATCTACGCGCGCAACCCGTGGCATCATTTTTTCCCCGAGCGGGTGGCATTCTCGAGACTGTCGGGGAAAATCGCAGGGTGGACAGCGGACCGCAATAATTTCATTGGCCATAACGGTACGCTCGATAATCCGGCAGGACTTGCCGGAACGAACTTCGTGAAGGCACAGGCCGGAACGGGTTACGATGCGTGCGCGGTCTTGCAAACGTCCGTTGTGCTGGCCGCCTCCGAGACCACCGAAATCGTCGCTCTGCTGGGAGACGCGGCCAACAAGGATGAAGCCCGGCGGCTTGTTGCGAAATATGCGACGGTCAACGCCGGGCAAGCGCTCGTTGCCTCGGTGCAGGCGTGGGACGGCTTCCTCGACAAGATACAAATCAAGACGCCTGATCGTGCGCTCGATCTGATGGTCAACCGATGGCTTCCCTACCAGACGCTGTCGTGCCGGTTCTGGGGCCGGTCCGGGCTCTATCAGGCAGGCGGTGCGTTCGGATATCGCGACCAGCTGCAAGACGTTTTATCGCTTGCCGTTACCCGCCCGGATTTAACACGGGCGCATATTGTGCGGGCGGCAGGCCGGCAGTTCCCCGAGGGTGACGTGCAGCATTGGTGGCTCTCACCATCGGGCCATGGTGTGCGTACGCGCATCGCCGACAGCTGTCTGTGGCTCGCCTACGTGACCGCCCACTATGTGCAAACGACGGGCGATTTAACGCTGCTCGATGAGGACGTAGCCTTCATCGACGGCCCCAAGCTCAAGGATCACGAGCACGAATTGTACTTTCTACCGACGCACGCCGATGAATCGGCGTCCGTATTCGAGCACTGCGCGCGGACACTCGACCGCACCCTGGGCACCGGCGCGCATGGCCTCACGCTCATGGGCGGCGGCGACTGGAACGACGGTATGAATCGCGTCGGAATCGAAGGACGGGGCGAAAGCGTATGGATGAGCTGGTTCTTGATGACGTGTCTCAATGCCATGATTCCGCTTGCGACAGCCCGGGGCGAAACGCAGCGTGTTGAAATCTGGCGCGCACACGTCGCGAAATTGCAGGCGGCGCTCGAGGAACATGGCTGGGATGGCAAGTGGTACCGCCGCGGGTTTTTCGACAATGGAGAACCGCTCGGCAGTGCGGCAAGCGAAGAATGCCAGATCGATACCATCGCGCAATCATGGAGCGTCATTTCCGGCATGGGAGATCCCAAACGGGCGCGCATCGCTATGACTTCGGTTCAAGACTCGCTGATCGACTACGATGACAAGCTGGCGCTTTTGTTTTCACCGCCGTTCGACCAAACCAAATTGGACCCGGGCTATATCAAAGGCTATCCACCCGGTATCCGGGAAAATGGCGGCCAGTATACACACGCGGCCGCGTGGAGCGTGATCGCCTTGGCGGAACTAGGCGATGGCGATGCAGCCGGCCGAT
This sequence comes from Hyphomicrobium sp., assembly GCA_031414095.1. Taxonomy (GTDB): domain Bacteria; phylum Pseudomonadota; class Alphaproteobacteria; order Rhizobiales; family Hyphomicrobiaceae; genus JANNFX01. The sequence goes on from JANNUW010000024.1 coordinate 7,763, forward strand.
TGTTGTCGATCATAAATCCGGTCAACCTGTCTGCCAACCGCTCCGACAGCCGCCGTTACCGGCTCGAGCCTTATGTTGTGGCCGCCGACGTGTATTCCGTCGGCCAGAACAGAGGCCGCGGCGGGTGGTCGTGGTACACGGGCGCTGCCGGCTGGATCTACCGCGCCGCCCTTGAGCATGTCCTGGGTGTTCGAAAAGAAGGCGCCACGTTGATGATTTCTCCGTGTATCCCGAAAGCCTGGCCGCAATTCGAACTGACGTACAACGACGGTACTTCGACCTATAGGATCGTCGTCAATAATCCGGCCGGGGTCTCGCGCGGCATTGTGGGGGCGACCCTGAATGACAAACCATTGCAAATTCGCGATGGGGTTGCCGTGTTAGTGCCTCTGGCTGGGGAAGCAAAATCGCACGTTATTCATTTGACGATGGGCAGTCGCCAGGAAGCCGTTTCAGATCCGCTGTCTGCTTCGGCTGCATGACGAGCGGCGTGGGAACTCGCAGTGAGATCTAAGCGTTTATGGCATATCGTAATTCAACCATAAGTGAGGTCCCACAAATGTATCGATCCGCATTAGCTGCCATTGCGTTGGCTTTGGCATCCTCGTCGGGCATGGCTGCAGAAGACAAGAGCTTGCCCGGCAAGGCAATGGACGATCACCCAGGCACGACGGGCGGCGCTACTGCAGCTCCGACAGTGAAGCCCGAATCGGGCAGCCTGTCTGAAAAGGCGATGCAGGACCAGCCGGGTGTGAACAAAGATAAGACCGGCGCGACGGCCGATCCCAACGCGGTACCTGAGGACAGCAGCCTCGCAGGCAAGGCAGCAAAAGACACTCCGACTGCAACGAAGTAGAAAAAAAGGGATCCTAAGCGGGTCCCTTCTTTTTCGCTCTGTTTTTGCTAACGTCACAACAAAAAAGCCGGCTCATTTAGAGCCGGCTTTTTCAATGTGGAAATAACCTGACAAGTTTAACGCGTGGGACCAGGCCTGTTGATTTCGCCCTGCCTATACGCTTCTGAGTCCGCTTCGCCACCGCGCCAACCAGCCGACGAGTACTCGTCGCGGCGGTCGGCAGTGTTCACAGGGCCGTGGCGACGGAGGATGGTATCGGCTTGCTGCCAGCGGCTGTCATCCGCGCGTACTGTCACGAGCGAGCCGCCGCGGCGTATGCCTTCTGCGTAGACGTCGGCATCTGCGCGGTCGACGCCGTAATCAGTAAGAGCACCGATCAAGCCGCCTGCGACGGCGCCGCCCGTGGCTGTTACCAGCGTGGTGGCAAGCACGCCAGCCGCCACGACAGGGCCGATGCCGGGAATAGCCAGCATGCCCAACGCGGCCAGAATGCCAGCGCCGGCGCCAGCTACGCCGCCAATTTCAGCGCCCGTGGCCGCGCCCGACGAGTCAGTGTAGTCGTCAACACCGTCGTCTCCAGCGCGCGCAACCATGCTGACTTCGCTGCTGGTGAAGCCAGCGCTTTCAAGCTCTGCCACCGCGCGGCGCGCCTGGTTCGTGTCATCGAACATGTAACTCAAAACACGTGTCATATCTGGTGTCCTTTTAATTGTAAAACTTGCCGGGAGGTTAGTTAGCTTGAACGACGTTGCCTTTGTAGTCGACGGCAACGCTCGCGGATTTGCCGGCCTTCATCGCTGTGCCGCGCCAGATCCCGTTGTCATCCTTGGCAAGAGCGGAAACGGATGTGAAACCAGCGTCAGCAATGCGCTGCTTTGCCTGTGCTTCGGTAAAGCTGTTGGCACCTGCAAGCGGTGGTTTGTTGGGATCGGCCGCCGCCGTCGTGTCCTTATTGACCGGGGCAGGAGCCGTCATCTTCGAGGGATTCGGAGCGGGCTGCTCAACGGCGGGCGTGGTCTTTTCGACGGTCGTCGGTGCAGCTGCCGGGGTTTGGGGCGGCGTTGTCTGGGCCTGGGCGCCGCCGGCTAAAGTGGCCATCAAGCCGAGCGAGCCAATAAATACGATAGGTTTGCTCATGGTGTAACCTTTCCCTTGAACTGGTTTATAATCACGCTGAATGAACGTGCAGCCAGTGCAATTGTTCCGCGCTTGTGCCGGTTGGAACCATAAGACCTTTGAATTGTTTTCAGTATAAATCACGCCCTTCAAAGTACTTGAGAGGATAGGAGAGATGTCGGAATCAAGCAGGCTTGACGACTCGCCCGAGCTTCTTCCGGCGACAATTCTTGATCTATTGAGCGCGCTTCATTGGGATTCGATTTTTGCCGAAGACGCAGATGCACAGCGCGCCAGCGTGCCAGGCCCTCCGCGTTGAGATCGGTTCACCGCTGGTAACTGGCTTCGCTCCGTTGAACGATCCCAACGGAAAAGTTTCGGCAGCAAAGCCAGTTTGAGCTTCTATTATTTGTTCTGGAATTGCTCCGAAAGCAGCGGCGAGATACGCCGTATGGCAATACGCCGATTGGCCTGCTCGGGGTTCTGCGTATCGACCTTTAGATTACTTTCTCCGTAGCCTTGCGTAACCAGGTTCTCAGGCGGAACAGAAAACTCGCTCGTCAGGATTTCCGCAACCGACTGCGCGCGACGATCCGATAAGGTCAGATTGTCTTCTTCAGATCCGACCGCATCCGTGTGGCCTTCGATCAGGAATATTTCGTCAGCGTTGCGCTCGAGCACGCGGTTGATATTGGCGGCAATCCGTTCAAGGGCGCGCGAATATTCCGGTCGCACTTCCCACGATCCAAACTCAAAGTTGACAGTGTCGATGTCGACACGGCGCATGCGCTCACGCAACGGCTCGTTATAGCGAACTTCTTCCAGCGAATAAGTCCTTTCGAGCCGCTGTACGGGCGGTGCGGTCAGGGCCTCATAAACGTCATCCTCAGACGCTTGGCCGTAATCGACGATGTACTTTTCCCGAGGCACATTGAGTGCCAGCGGGGCGAGCACGACGGCCGCGCCGACGGCGATGCCGACGCCCACGCCGATAGCAATCGCCTGATTGCGGTCTCGACGCTCGTCACGATACCATTTGCGGTTGTCGATCAGGATCACGTCGCGGCCAGCGCTATCGCGCCGGTAGCGGTAGAGTATGCGGCCGTTATCATCGACAACGTTGTGCACTTGCACGCCGTCCGCACGGACGATGATGGTTTCAACCGAGCCATCAGAGTTGCGCGACGATCGCGAATTACGTGAAATGCGGCGGAACCGGTCTGAATCGTCATTACGAATGATCACGCGGTTGTCTTGCCTGATGATGAGGCGGCGGTCTGGCTCTTCGATGACTCGCACTTTGCCGCCCTGCACAACGGTCTCCTTGCGCTGCTTGGAAATCTCGCTGATCCGCCGGGGATTTTTCGGAGCAACGACATAGGTCTTTTTCGCGACTTCTGCGGTCGGACGGGCTCTCGCCGGCGAGTTGGGGGCGGGTGCGGGCCCTGGAGCTGGGACGACCGCGTCGCGCTGCGGATCAGCTGCCGGTCCTGGTGGTGCCGGCGTGTCTGCCGCGGGTGCTGGTGTTGCCGGTTGATTGGTTGGGGCCGGCGGTTCGTTGCGCTTCACAGGCTCGGTCGCGGGCTGATCGGGTTTAGCGTCCTTCTCAGGTTTGGTACGCGCGTCCTCACCCCCCTTCTTGTTTCGATCGCGCTGCTTCTCGGTATCGGCAGCCGGAGCAGGCACGGCCTCGCCCGCGGGCGCAGGTTTAGCCGCATTGTTTGCCGGCGGCGTTGTCGGCGGTTCATTTGTCTGCGCCGGCGTCGCGCTCTTGGGAGCTTCCGGAGCGGGCTTGGCGGCGTCCTCTACAGCCTTTGCATCGGGCTTGGGCGGAGCAGCTTTATCGGTATCGACTTTCGCTTTAGCTGTGGGCTCTTCTGTAACAGGCTTGGCTACGCTGTCGGGGGCCTTAGGCGCAGGAGGCGCAATCGCTTCGGCAGGAGCTGTCGCGTTGCCGGGCGTCACAGGTGATGGTTTGGGGACGGGTTTGCCAATTTCCTGCTTGTTGTTTTGCCGGTTTTTCGCGTTCTCTTGAGCGCGTTCCTGCTGGCGCTGTTGAGCATCACCGTCAGGCTGCTGGCTCTGCGCGTTTTTTGGCCTGCCTTTTTGAGCGGGATCTTGATCCGGCTCACCGGCATTTTCTGCCGGCGGAGCATTGCTTTTTTCGCGCGCTGCCTTATTAGCCGCTTTTCTCTTTTCGACTTCTGCTGGACTCAACTCTGGAACAGCCTGCGCCACTCGTTGCCCCATTGGCTGCGCGCTGATTTCTGCGGCGAATGCGACGTGAGACAGACCGCCTGCCAATGCGCACGCGAGCGCGGTTTTCAATGCATAATTTTTCATTTTGGTTCCACTTAGCTTGGCTAAAAGACAAGTCGGCGCTGCGATCCCGAGGGGCTGCAAGTCACGTCAGCCGCTCGGTCCTCACTGCTTGTTGTTGGCCGATTGAGCTCATTTAGCGGTGCACTATTCCGCCGTCACTTGACGCTCTGAGCCGGGCGTTTTGCGCTCAGATCCTATACTCACGGGTGCCAAACGCGCCCCATCAACGGGAGTTCCCTTGGTAGATGCGCAGCGCGTGCCTATGTGTGGAACGGATACCGGATTACAGCGGCTCGACAGCCGCGTTAAATGCGTGGGAGTTCAATGTCGTCAGCCTCTGTAGAAACTTGGCTATATCCCACTCCTTCGGGACTTTTCTGCGCCCCTGGTAATTTTTACATTGATCCGCCGTCGGGCGTTCCTCGCGCCGTCATCACCCACGGTCACGCCGACCACGCCAGGGCCGGACACGGTGCCGTGCTCGCCACGTCTGAAACCATCGATATTATGAAAGTACGTTACGGCGAGCAATGTGCGGGCCAGTTTCAACGGGCCGCGTATGGGCATCCGATATCCATCAACGGCGTCGATGTGCGCCTCGTGCCAGCTGGACATATACTCGGCTCTGCACAGATCGTGTTGGATTACGGCGGCCGCCGTGCCGTCGTCTCGGGTGATTATAAAAGAGCGCTGGACCCGACGTGCACGGCCTTCGAACTCGTGAAATGCGATGTCTTTGTAACCGAGGCAACTTTTGCGTTGCCTGTATTTCGCCATGAATCGGCGGCCGCAGAGATACAAAAGTTGCTCGCGTCAGTGCGCACGCAGCCCGAGCGTACGCATCTCGTGGGCGCTTACGGTCTGGGCAAATGTCAGCGCGTCATCAAGCTGATCAGGCAAGCCGGCTACGATCTCCCAATCTACCTGCACGGCTCAATGGTCGCGCTTTGCGATCTTTATGCGTTTCTGCAAATCGATCTGGGCGATCTCCAGCCAGCGGCCGGGTTGGATTCGAAAAATCTTATCGGAGGGATCGTCTTGTGTCCTCCCTCAGCCCTGAAGGATCGCTGGTCACGCCGGTTTAATGATCCCGTCAGCGTGTTTGCGAGCGGTTGGATGCGGGTGCGCGGCCGCGCGCGCCAGCGCGGCGTCGAGCTGCCGCTCGTGATTTCCGACCACGCCGATTGGCCCGAATTGATCGAGACGATCGTCGGGACGGGTGCCGAAGAAATCTGGGTCACGCACGGCCGGGAAGACGCCCTCGTCTATCACTTGGCAACGCTTGGATTGAAGTCGCGCGCGTTGGCGCTTGTCGGACGCGATGAGGAGGTGGAGTAGTGCAAGACTTCGCGAACCTGCTCGACGGTCTCGGCTACACTCAGAGCCGCAATCGCAAAGCGGCACTGCTGGCCGACTATCTGCGCAGAGTGCCAGACCCCGATCGGGGCTGGGCTCTGGCCGTGCTGACCGACAGCTTGCCGCGCTCCGTACTCGGGCCCTCGCGCTTGCGGCCGATGCTGGCAGAACTGACAGCCCGCTTCATCGATCCGGTGCTCTACAAAATGTCCCGCGACTATGTTGGTGACACCGCGGAAACAGTTACGCTGCTGTGGCCTGAGGCTCCAGAACATGGTCCAACTGCAATTGGCAGCGCGGCCGCTGCGCCGCCTCGGCTCGACGTCGTGGTGCAATCCATGACCATGCTGGGCGCAGCACAGCGGACGGCCCAGCTTGGGCAATATCTCGACAGGTTGGATGTTTCCGGGCGCTGGGCGCTTCTGAAGTTGCTGGGCGGTGCGGCGCGAGTGGGCGTTTCAGCGCGGCTGGCGAAAACGGCATTGGCGGACGCCTTCGCACGCGATGTCAATGAAATCGAAGAACTTTGGCACGCGCTCGAAGCGCCCTACACCGATCTTTTTGCCTGGCTCGAGAGCCGTGGTGACAAGCCCGACTCTGAGTCGAAGCCGGTGTTCCGGCCGGTAATGCTGGCCCATCCGATTGAAGACGCCGACTGGCCCAAGCTCGCGCCAGGAAATTTTGCAGCGGAGTGGAAGTGGGATGGCGTCCGCGTGCAGATCTCGGCGCGTGAGGGCACTGTCCGCATTTTTTCGCGCCAGGGTGACGACGTCTCCGGCGCATTTCCAGAAATCTGTAACGCCTTTCTGCTGCTCGACTGTGTCGTCGACGGCGAGTTACTCGTTATGCGAGAAGCGGCGGTCGCGCCGTTCAATGATTTGCAACAACGGCTCAATCGCAAGAGTGTCACGGCCAAGATGCTGCGTGAATATCCAGCGCACGTCCGGCTCTACGATCTTCTTTTCGATCAACGCAAAGATCTCCGCGCGCTTGCCTTTGATGAGCGCCGTGACCGCTTGGAGCAGTGGCATCGTGTGCATAGTCCAGTGCGGACCGACGTTTCGGAACTGATTCAATTCGCAACGTTCGCAGAGCTGACGGAGCTGTGGTCTGCGGCGCGCACCGAAGGCATCGAGGGCCTGATGTTGAAGCGCCGTCAGGCGCCGTACCAGGCCGGGCGGGTGAAGGGGCAGTGGTTCAAGTGGAAACGGGCGGCGCTAACACTCGATTGTGTTCTCATGTACGCGCAAAGGGGGTCGGGCAAGCGATCGTCGTTCTATTCGGACTACACGTTCGGCGTTTGGCGGCAAAGTCCAGCGAGCGATCCGGAACTCGTGCCGGTCGGTATAGCCTATTCGGGCTTCACCGATGATGAGTTACGCAAGATTGACAGTTGGGTACGCGCGCATACGACCGAGACGTTCGGGCCGGTACGTGCAGTGGAAGCCGGCCTCGTGTTTGAAGTCGCCTTCGATGCCGTGCAAACATCGGCACGTCACAAGTCTGGTGTGGCTATGCGGTTTCCGCGCATTCATCGCATCCGCTGGGATAAGCCCGCGGCCGAAGCTGACACGCTGGCTACGGTAACGGCTCTTGTCGGTCACGGTTAGGTTGGTTGCCACAATGTTAGTCGTTGGATCTTTGCATGCCAGCCGTTGATTTAAAACAAAAGCGCAGAGCTCCCGCGCGCAAGTCGACGTCGGACGCTGAACGCGGTCTCAAGCTCCTGCTGCCATCGGAATTTTCGGCTTGGTTCAAGAGCCGTGGCTGGTCGCTTCGCTCACACCAGCTGGAACTTCTGAAAGCGGCCCGCGAACGCCGGTCGACTTTGCTCATCGCCCCGACGGGGGCTGGAAAAACCCTTGCGGGCTTCCTCCCGACGCTCGTCGAACTGGCCAAGCCCAGTCCGTGCGATGCCTCCAGCGGCGTTCATACACTTTACATTTCACCTTTGAAGGCGCTCGCCGTCGACGTGGCGCGCAACCTGACTATTCCGGTCCAAGAGATGGGGTTGTCCGTCCGCATAGACACCCGGACCGGAGATACATCGAGCGCGCGCAAGCAGCGCCAACGGGCAAGACCGCCCCAAGTCCTGCTGACGACGCCCGAGCAAATCGCGCTGCTGCTCAGTCATGAAGACGCGGGCTTTATTTTCGCCAACTTGAAAACCGTGATCTTGGATGAGCTGCACGCGCTCGCCGCTTCGAAGCGGGGCGATCTGCTGGCACTTGGTTTGACCCGATTGCGCGCGCTTGCACCCGGGCTGATGATCATCGGGTTGTCGGCAACTGTTGCCAGACCCTCGCAATTGCGCAGCTATCTGGTGCAGCAGGAAATGCCGGGGACGCAAACCGACATGAGCGGCTTGGTGGTTGCCGCAGACGGCGCCAAACCGCGTTTGCAAATTTTGGAGAGCGCCAACGCGCTGCCGTGGGCGGGACATACGGCGCGTTACGCGGTCGTCGAGATTTACGAGGCCCTCAAAGCCCATCGCCTGACTTTGCTGTTTGTGAATACGCGCAGTCAGGCCGAGCTGTTGTTTCAAGAGTTGTGGGCCGTCAACGAGGACACGCTCGCCATCGGTCTTCATCACGGTTCTCTGGCAGCGGTTCAGCGGCGCAAAGTCGAGGCTGCAATGGCGGCGGGAACACTGCGCGCCGTCGTGTCCACGTCAACGCTCGACCTCGGCGTCGACTGGGGCGATGTGGATCTCGTCATAAATGTTGGCGCGCCCAAAGGCGCAAGCCGCCTCATGCAACGCATCGGCCGCGCCAACCACCGCCTGGACGATCCGTCAAAGGCGCTGCTTGTGCCGGGCAATCGCTTCGAAGTTCTCGAGTGCCGCGCGGCGATCGATGCCGCCAACGCGGGCGAGCAGGATGCCGAGCTATTCCGGACCGGCGCCATCGACGTGCTGGCCCAGCATGTCTTCGGGATGGCCTGCAGCGGACCGTTTTACCCCAGTGATCTGTTCGCGCAGGTGCGCTCCGCCGCTCCCTATGCATGGTTGGGCCGTGACACCTTCGACCTCGTCATCGATTTCGTTTCGACGGGCGGATACGCGCTCAGGGCCTATGAACGCTACGCCAAATTGCGGCAGATGGACGATGGGCGCTTGCGGATTTCGCACCCGCGGTTTGCAACGCAGTTCCGATTGAACATCGGCACAATCGTCGAAGCCGAACTCATGAGAATGCGCCTCGTGCGCAAAGGCGGTGCGCCCAAGCTCGATGGCCACGCGCGCGCGAAACCGTTGTCGGGCGGCCGCCATCTCGGTGAGATCGACGAATTCTTCATCAGTGAGTTGAGTACGGGCGACACCTTTTTCTTTGCTGGACAGGTCGTGCGGCTCGAAGGCATTCGCGGCAGCGAGGTCTACGTCTCCAAGGGGCATTCTGGCGATCCAAAAATTCCCAGCTATTCCGGAGGCAGGTTTCCACTATCGACGCATTTGGCCGCAAGAGTGCGGGCGATCCTGGCCAACGCCGAGGGCTGGCAGCATTTGCCAGAGTCCGTGGGCGACTGGCTCTCGCACCAAGCGCACAGATCACAGCTGCCCAGCGTCGCTGACGTGCTGGTTGAAACGTTTCCACGCCACGGCAAGCATTACCTCGTGGTCTATCCCTTCGAAGGACGTATCGCGCATCAAACGCTGGGGATGCTTCTAACCCGCCGCTTGGCACGCATGGGCGCGCGGCCGCTCGGCTTCGTCGCCAACGACTATGGGCTCGCCATCTGGTGCCTTTCCGAACTCGACGGCGTGCTCGGCAAAGGCAAACTCAATCAAGCTGGCCAGTCGCTTACGGATCTTTTTTCTGAAGACATGCTGGGTGACGATCTCGATGCTTGGCTTGCCGAGAGCAATTTGATGAAGCGCACTTTCCGGAGCTGCGCAATTATTGCGGGGCTCATTGAGCGGCGTCATCCGGGCCAAGAGAAGTCCGGGCGGCAAGTCACATTCTCGACCAATTTAATCTATGATGTTCTGCGGCAGCACGATCCTCATCACATTTTGCTTGAAGCCGCCTGGACGGATGCGGCGACGGGGTTATTGGACTTACGCCGGCTCAGTGATTTTCTTAGCCGTATGCGCGGCAAGATCATTCATCGCCGGCTTTCGCGGGCCTCGCCCCTTTCGGTGCCGATCCTGCTCGAGATTGGGCGTGAGCAAGTGGGTGGAGCGGACCGGGATGCGCTGCTGCGTGACGCTGCCGACAGTTTAATCGCCGAAGCCATGGAGGACTGAAGCTTGGACGGGGGGTTGAGACGGGTTCGGGAAAATGCTGACTATTCGGCCAAGGTGCTGACAATTTGCGGTCACTCGTTCGTTGCCGATCACTCGGGCGCTTTGTTTTGCCCTGAGCGGAAAACCTTAATCGTCGCCGATCTGCATTTAGAAAAAGGCTCAAGCTACGCCGCACGCGGATCTATGGTGCCCCCCTACGATACCCGTAGTACGCTGGCCAAGCTCGCCGCCGCGGTCGCTAAGTACAATCCTGAAACAATCATAGCTTTGGGTGACAGCTTCCACGACGGCGGTGCCGGTGAGCGCATGATGAGCGAAGATCTTTCAATGCTGCGCCGGCTGCAGCAACAGATGCGTTGGATATGGGTGCTTGGCAATCACGACACCAGTATCCCTGAAAAGTTCGGCGGCGAGGTGTGCGAGACGGTCGCGTTCGGGCACCTCTGGCTGCGCCATATCCCCAGTAGCACGCACCTGAGCCACGAGATTGCGGGGCATTTGCACCCGCAAGCCCATCTCTCTTTTAAAGGTAACACGATCCGGCGGGCTTGCTTTATCAGCAATGGCCATCGCTTGGTGATGCCAGCATTCGGAGCCTTCACGGGCGGGCTTGACGTGTTCGATCAAGTATTCCAGTCCGTATTTCCAGAACCGTTCACGTTCGTTTTGATGCTCGGCGAGACTGGCATCTATCCGGTCCCTTATCGCGGTCTTAAAGGCATTTGATCGTTCTTCAGTTGAAATTGAGGTCGGCGACGTCGACTGTGGCGCAAGACCATTTCGTAATCTGCCAATCGCCATGGTCTTCAGCCCACTGAGGAAGATATCGCTGTGCCGACATATTGCATGCGAACGTATTGTATTCCGCCGGCAACGGAACTCGGAAGGCGTGACAGGATTCCGTGCGCGTCATTAAGCAGGCTGAAATGATGATCGTGATCATTGTTGATCTCCCAACCGATGGATAGGTGACTGAGCGAGATGCTGAATCGCAAGAGGGGAAAAAATCAACGCCAATAGCGCAATTACAGCTATTACCAAAATTGCAAACCATGCCCATATCGTGCCCATGGGTATTGGGCCCGAAAGGAACTTGTTGTCGAATTTCGCAGAATGTCCTATCAACCTTGCCATTATGACCTCCTTGAGGTGTGCAAAGTCAACGTCGCCATGTCGGCGATGGTTCCAGCGCCCAATTCGTGCATTCTGCCATTTATGTGGCTCTTTATTTTTCCTTGAAGCCGCCGCCGTTGGCGCTAAATCGACAGCACAGTGGTCCAAGATTATTGAAGCGGACGCGGATAATTCGAGTGCCGAGTTCGTGGCTTGCCACTGCTCCCGCACGTCAGACTGAAATAACTAAACGTCGGAAAAAATGGCGACCCGCAACGACGGGGGGGAGAGGTTGCGGGCCGCTACGGACAGCCTGGAGGGAGGATTAGGCGTCCGGCCATTTGACGGCAATAGATAAACTCTCAAGTGCTGTTATTGTTCCAAGCCTATTTTGGTTGAATGGATTGATCGCCTCCCGGGTCGCCCGGAGGTGTCAACACGGGCATTTCACTCTTGAAGCCCTCGGGCGGCGAAAGTTTTATTTCGGGATCCACGCCTTTGGGGGGCACGATGACACCTTCGCTCTCATCTAATTGTTCCGACAGCGATTGTTTGGGGTTACCTGGCGGATTCACGGGAGTTTCAGTTTGGTTTGCGGAAGGATTGTCAGAGCTTTCCGATGGTGGCTGGGGCGTCACGGTTGGCTTTGTCGTCCCCGGCGCCTCAACCGGAACATCGGCCAACGCTGCCGTCGCCCCCAACGCAGCGACCCAAGCTATCATGGCCGCCGCACCATAGTTTTTCGGTCGAATGAGCATGTCCAATCTCCTAATTCACGCTCTACACGCGTTGCTCTAAAAACGCATGGCGCGAGCACACGTTCCTTCAAAGCCGGGAACTCGGAGCAATCACACGGCGTTGCACTTTAGATTGGGTTTTAAATTTTGAGGAGGGAACCGAAATGAAAAAGTCAATTCTTATGCTTTGCCTAGCCGCAGCTTTTGTTGGCGGATGCCGCCGCGAGGCGACCCAATATGAGCCCATGAAAGCGGGTGCGCCTGTGGCCGAACCGGTCCGTCATTAGATGAAATTGAAATTCCCCCTTCAGCGACACCGCCTGCCGCATCAATTAGTCGGCGTTCGGCCGGCCCAATAGCAACGCCACGGCCTTGCAGACGTCATGATCATTATAAGGTTTGGCGAGCACCGGGTTCATTTGAAATTCCGTTGGAAGTGCCATTTTGATATCGAATCCGGTTGAAAACACAAAGGGGACGAGTTGCTTGCGCAAAGCTTCAGCTATTGAGATAGTCGTCGTCTCGCCTAACCGGACATCCAAAAATGCAGCGTCGAATTTTTCAGATTGGATCAGCTTCAAGGCTTGCGGAACGGTGCTCGCAATTGCAACTTTAAGTGCGCCGCAATCCAACAACATGCTTTCGAGATCGAGAGCGATCAGCATTTGATCTTCGACAACCAAGCATGAAAACGCACCAGCGTACGGTAACGTACCATTCGTCACTGAGCACTCCGATCGTTGGGTAACTATGGACATTTTAATCCTGACGAAGCCAACAAGGCGTGCACTTCATACGAAATCCCGCCGGTGTCATTTAACTAAGACATACAGGCGGCAGGCTCATGACGACGCGTAATCCCGGCACTTAACTGAAGACAGAGCTCGTGAAATCAAAATCAGTTCGTCCCGCCCCAACCGCCAAGATGTCTACGCCTTGCCATCAGTGCCCTTTGCGGAAAATGGCCGCTTTCCGTGCGTTTACGGAAAAAGAATTGAACTTCATGGAAACTTTTAAATCGGGAGAGCTGACGGTCGATCCCGGTTCAACGATCCTGCTTGACGGCACCAATAGCGCCCACTTGTTCACGCTGCTGTCGGGGTGGGCGTTTCGATTTAAAACGCTTGAAGATGGCCGCCGGCAAATCCTCAATTTTGTGCTGCCTGGAGATTTTTTAGGCCTGCAAGGCTCGATCTTCGACAAGATGCAACATTCCGTCGAAGCCTTGACGGCGACCACTCTGTGCGTCTTTCCGCGCGAGAAGGTTTGGTCGCTCTTCGAAAATCATCCCGGTCTGGCCTTTGACACGACGTGGCTCGCCTCGCGCGAGGAAACGATTCTCGACGAACATCTCTTGAGTGTGGGGCAACGGCGCGCTGTCGAGCGCATGTCGTTTCTGCTGCTACACCTGCACCGCCGCGCGCTGCAGTCGGGACTGGCTACCAAGAAAAAAGTGGATTTTCCATTTACCCAACAGCACCTCGCCGATGCCCTGGGCTTCTCGATCGTGCACACCAATAAAACCTTGAAACGCGTGCGTGCCACGGGCGCCATAAAGTGGGAAGGCACGACGTTCGAGGTCGTGGACGAAGACAAGCTGCATGAGCTTGCGGGGAACCCGACATTTTCGTTGGGCCGCCGTCCGCTGCTGTAGCGCGCGGGTCGCCTCAACGCCGCAAAATGGCCTGTAACACGTTGCGCACACCAATGGCGCCAACAAAATGGTCGCTGTCATCGAACAGGGCGACGGGCGCGACGCCAGACCGGTGCATGGCGAGGATGACGGTCTTGAGGCTGGTGCCCGGCCGTGCCCAGTAGACGGGGCTCATGCCCGGCGGCACGGGCTGGTCGGCTTCGGTGCATGAAACCCAGGCGGCCTTCTGGCCGTTGCACTCGGCCTCGCAGACGTTGCCCGCGCTGTCGATTTTAAAGCGTGTGGTCTTCCTGACGTCGAGCCAGACCCAGCCTTCGCCCGCTCGTTCTAAGTCGCGGGCATCACGCATGACATTCCACGCCGTCAGAACCGAAAGCGGGTTCACGTTGGAAATAAATTCGCGCACGTAATCGTTGGCGGGCTTCAACACGATGTCTTCGGGCGTCCCCGACTGAACGATGCGTCCGCCCTCCATGATGGTGATGCGGTTGCCGATCTTGAGGGCTTCTTCGAGATCGTGACTGACGAAAATAATCGTTTTCTGGATCGACTTCTGCAGCTGCAAAAGCTCGTCCTGCAGCTTGGTGCGGATCAGCGGGTCGAGCGCGGAGAACGGCTCATCCATCAGCAGGATCGGCGCATCGGTTGCAAATGCCCGAGCTAAGCCGACACGCTGCTGCATACCGCCCGACAGCTCGTGCACGTACTTGTTGGCCCAGGTGTCGAGGCCGACGAGTTTCAATTGGCGGTCGACGCGCTCGGTCAGCTCGGCTTCGGGGACGCCGGCCAGTTCGAGTCCCAGTCCCGCGTTCTCGCGCACGGTGCGCCAGGGAAGAAGCGCGAACTGCTGGAATACCATGGCGACTTGCTTCTGGCGGATATGGCGAAGCGTGTTAGCGTCGCACGACACCACGTCGACCATGCGGTCGCCGTCTTTGACCAGGACTTCCCCGCGCGACACCTTGTTGAGGCCGTTGACGGCCCGCAGAACCGTCGATTTACCCGAGCCCGAAAGCCCCATGAGCACGGAAATCTCGCCTTCGTTGACGGTCAGGTTGGCGCCGGCCGCTCCGAGGACCGATCCGGTTTGAGCGAGTATTTCGGCCCGGTTGGCGCCGGCGTCGATGAGCTTGAGCGTGCCGGGAATGTCGCGCCCAAAAACGATATCGACATTTTTAAAATCAACTGCGACGCTCATTTCTTACCTCCCGTACGTACGGACAAGGCGCGGTCGAGAATGATCGCCAACACCACGAGGGCGAGGCCCGCTTCAATGCCGAGCGGAATGTTACGGTTGGAAAGAGCCTTGTTGACCGGGTTGCCGAGGCTCGGCGCACCGATAAGTGTTGCGAAAACCACCATCGACAACGACAGCATGATGCATTGCGTGAGCCCCGCCATGATCGACGGCAGGGCGGCGGGCAGCTCGACTTTCCATAGCAGTTGACGCTTTGTGGCGCCGAAGCTTTCGCCGGCTTCTATCATCGGGCGCGGGATGGACGTCAAGCCCAGATACGTCATGCGCACGGGTGCGGGCATCGCAAAGATGATGGTGACGATGAGCGCGGGCGCGGCGCCGAGGCCGAAGAGAATGAGAATGGGTATGAGGTAGACGAACGTCGGCATAGTCTGCATCAAATCCAGAATCGGCTGCATCACTTTCCAGACCCGCGGGTTATGTGCCGCCCAGATGCCCAGCGGCACGCCGATGGACATGGACAAGGCCGTGGCGGCAACCACCAGAACCAATGTTTGGACGGTTTCTTTCCAAAGACCCTGATTGATAATGAACAGGAAGCCGGCCAGCACGCCGAGCGCCAGAGGCTTGGAGCGTTGCAGCCAGTACGCAAAGCCGGCCAACAGTACGGCGAGCAGAACGGGCGGCACCTGCAGGAGCCAGTAAGACGTGCCCTCGACGCTCATGTTGAGCGCGTATTTGATGGCGTCAAACAGCCATTGGAAATTCGTGACGACAAAGTCGATGAGAGCTTTTCCCCATTGGCCAACGGGGATTTTCCACTCTGTGATCAGCTTCGAAATGGGATCCATGTCGCGCCCCCAGACCCGAAGCTGGTCCGTGGTGGACGGCCGTTTCCATATCGGCCGTCCACACCCGGAAGCTGCGTGTCGTTATCGGATTACTTTGCCAGTGCCGCCGTCACCGCCGGGGCTGCATCCTTGCCGTCTGCCGTCGTCACGCCCGCCAGCCACGGTGCGAAAGCGGCCGGGTTAGCCTTCAACCAGGTCTTGGCTGTGGCTTTGGGATCGGCGCTGTCCTTCAAGACCGGACCCATCATGGCGCCTTCCGCGGCGAGATCGAACTTGAGATTGGACAGGAGCTTGCCGACGTTGGGGCATTGCGCGAGGTAGCCGGCGCGGACGTTGGTCGAGACCGTCGCGGCGCCGAAGCCCGAGTCGCCCATGCCGTCGAGGTAGGCGATTTTCATGTCGCCCATGACCGGGTGCGGGGTCCAGCCGAGGAAGATGATCCATTCTTTGTTCTTCATGGCCTGCTCAGCCTGCGTGAGCATGCCAGCTTCGGAGCTTTCGACCAATTCGAAGCCTGCGAGCTTGTTTTCGGGCTTGGCGATCATTTCGCCGATGATACGGTTGCCGTCGTTGCCGGCTTCGATGCCGTAGATCTTGCCTTTGAACTTGTCTTTGTTGGCGGCGAGATCGGCTAAGGTTTTGACGCCCGCGTCCGCCACGTATTGCGGCACGACGAGGCCATAGCCGGCGCCGTCGAGATTGACACCAATGGTCTCGACCGACTTGTCGTCCGTGTAGGCCTTGATGTCGGCCGTCATGCTCGGCATCCAGTTGCCGAGAAACACGTCGATGTCTTTGTTCTTGAGCGACGCGTAGGTTACCGGTACCGACAGCGTCTTGACTTCGGGCTCGTAGCCTAAGGCTTCGAGAAGGACCTGGGTAACGCCGGTCGTGACCTGGATGTCCGTCCAGCCGACGTCTGCAAAGCGCACTTTCTTGCAAGCGGCATCTTCTGCGGCTGAAGCTCCATTGGCAGCTAAACCAAGAGCCAGAGCGGCTCCAATCATCAGACGTTTCATGAGAAATCCTTCCAAAGCAGGAATTGTAGCGTGACGATGAGGCGCTCGGGCTCAAGCGACGCCCGTAAAGGCGTTGATCTCCCGTTTGGCGATCGGCCGCGAGCTCAACCCCGAGAAGATCACCTTGTGGCAAATTAGCAAGGGGGGGATCCGCCGATTTCTCAATTACGACATGATCTATATTTTTCACGCCCTTGCCCGGGCGGGGCCTCAAATCGTGCCGATAGCTTCGCGGCGGCGACTGGCGGGTGTTTTTGCTGCATCGCCGAACAAGGGCTGCTGGCGTTCGCTGCGCGGCGACCGGCCATAGAGGACACGGTAGGATTTGCTGAAATGGCACGCCGACTGAAAACCGCAGGCGACCGCGATTTGCGTGATCGACATGTCGGACTGTACGAGCAGGGCGCGGGCACGTTGCAGTCGCAACCGCAGGTAATACTTGGTCGGCGTCGTCCCCAGCGTTTCGTGGAACATGCGCTGCACTTGGCGCAGGGATAGGCCGGCGAGATCGGCGATTTCGACCGCGGTCAGCGGCTCTTCGAAGTTGGCCTCCATCAGCTCGGCGATCTTGCGCAAGGTCTGCTGGCCCGATCCTAAGCGCGCGGCGAGCGGGATATATTGCCGGTCGT
The DNA here is from genome assembly GCA_031414095.1 of Hyphomicrobium sp. Classification (GTDB taxonomy): domain Bacteria; phylum Pseudomonadota; class Alphaproteobacteria; order Rhizobiales; family Hyphomicrobiaceae; genus JANNFX01. The sequence continues at coordinate 24,860 of JANNUW010000024.1, forward strand.
CACTATCGCGCACCCGGTCGAGAATAAACTGACTGGAAATTTCAGCGACGAGCGTTTTGCCGAAGCGCGCCCGCACCAGGGCCAACATCATGTCGATGGGCGCGATACCGCCCGTGCACGTAATGCGGTCACGGTCGATGACGAACAGTTCTTCCAGAAATGACACCCGGCGGTAATTCTCGCGCAGACCCGCCATATTTTCCCAATGGATTGTGCACTGGTAACCGTCCAGCAGGCCCGATTGCACGAGCGCGTAGGTACCTGTGCACAATCCGCCCAGCATCACGCCGTCGCGCGAAATTCTGCGCAGCAGGCCGGTGACCCGATCGTCGACGAACTTGGTGATATTGGTGCCGCCGCAAACGAAGACGATGTCGAGCCGCGGGCAGTCTTCATAGGTCGAGGCTTCGAGCGGCGTGAGGCCGCTGCTCGACGCCACCGACTTCCCGTCGAGCGACAGCACGGTCCATTCGTAGTGGGTCTCGCCGCTCAGGTGATTGGCCATGCGCAACGTTTCGATGGCGCTGGCAAAGGCCATCATCGTGAACTCGTTCAGCGTTAGAAAGCCGATCCGGCAAATCGAACCGATTTCTCGAGCCACGAGGGCCTGCTCCTTGGTTGACTGCGCAACGGGATGGCGCATTTAACGCGCTTGCTGCAACGCATTCAAACGAATTCTTGGGCGGCCAGCCCGAGGTCTCCAATCCTGACGTTAACGGCCGTGGCGGCCAAGACTGGAGTGTCGCAACATAAGCGTTAACATAAGTCGGTGCTCTCGTTACGGGACGGCTACGCGATCGGGTTAGAGCGAAGTGTTTGCGCGCCAAACAGGCGCGTAAGGACTCAGAATTCCCGTCATGGCCACGCAGGTGGCCATCCACGACAAGCCTCCGCAAGGGTGATGAATCCCGTTGGGCCAAACTATGGCAACGCACTCATTCGTCCTGCGTGACCGAGCCGTTGAAGCTTGTCGTGGGTGGCCGCCTGTTGCGCGCTCGCGCGCAATCGCTCCGCTTCCGCTCCGCGACGCGGCCATGACAATAAGAGTGCATGATGCGCCTATGTTAGCACGTAGGGAGTGTCGCAGCGGAAGTCGTTTGCGTCGCATCTGAAACAGAGCTGAAGCCGGCAAAGGTTTTTAGTTCAAAGCTAGGGCGTTGCGATCAATCGAACGTCGTCGTTTCGAGGTGAGCCGATATGGTGCCTACGCTGCAAAGCTATATCGACGGCCGGCCGCACGGCGCTCGCGGAGCCGAGACGATCGACAATATCAACCCCGCAAATGGCCAACTGATTTCGAAAGTCGAAGTGGCTCTCGAGGCGGAGATCGATTTCGCCATTACTGCGGCCAAGCGAGGCTTCGCGATTTGGTCGGCGCAATCGGGGGCCGAACGCGGGCGGGTTCTGAACAAGGCCGCCCACCTGCTGCGCGCTCGCAACCGGGTGCTGGCTGAGATCGAGGTGCGCGATACGGGCAAGCCGATCCAGGAAGCCGAAGCCGTCGACGTGGCAAGCGGTGCCGACTGTCTTGAGTATTTTGCCGGCGTTGCCGGATCGCTGCGTGGCGAGCAGATCGCGCTCAACAACGCTTTTGTCTACACGCGCCGTGAGCCGCTCGGCGTTTGCGCCGGCATCGGCTCGTGGAACTATCCGCTCCAGATCGCCTGCTGGAAAGCGGCGCCGGCGCTCGCGTGCGGCAATGCCATGATTTTCAAGACCTCCGAGCTGACACCCTCGACGCCCGTTAAACTTGCCGAAATCCTGTCCGAGGCTGGGCTGCCGGACGGTGTCTTCAGTGTCGTTCACGGCGATGCCCGCACCGGCTCGCTGCTGTCGACTGATCCGCGCATCGCGAAGGTCTCGCTGACGGGATCGATTGGTGTGGGCAAAAAAATTCTCGCCGCAGCTGCCGCGACCATGAAGCGAACGACCATGGAGTTGAGCGGGAAGTCGGCGCTCATAATTTTTGCCGATGCAGATTTGGAGCAGGCGGTTTCGGCCGCGATGCTGGGTAACTTTTACACCCAAGGCGAAATTTGCACCAACTGCACCCGCGTCTTTGTCCACTCTGATATTCATGACCGCTTTGTCGAGCGGCTGGTTGCCCGCACGTGCAAGCTGACTGTGGGCGATCCCATGGCGGCCGCGACGCAGGTCGGCGCGCTTATTTCCAAGGCGCACACCGAGCGCGTACTCGGTTACGTCGCCGCGGGGACAGCCGGCGGCGCCAACCTCGTCTACGGCGGCGAACGGGTGATCGACGGTGCCCTCAAGGACGGCAACTTCGTCAGGCCGGCCATTTTTTCAGGCTGTACCGACGACATGAAAATCGTGCGTGAGGAAATCTTCGGGCCTGTTATGTCGGTCTTGAAATTCGAGCAGGAAGACGAAGTGATCGAGCGGGCCAACGCCACGCGTTTCGGGCTCGCGGCGGGGGTCTTCACGCGCGACATTTCACGCGCGCACCGCGTCGTCAACCGGCTTGAGGCCGGTGTCTGCTGGATCAACAACTACAACATCACGCCGATCGAAATGCCGTTCGGCGGCATGAAAGAGTCAGGGCTCGGCCACGAGAACGGGCAAGCCGCAGTCGAGCACTATACCCAGTTGAAGAGCGTCTATGTGGAACTGGGCGATGTCCAATGCCCCTACCAATGATGACATGAACGGCGGAAAATCATTCGACTATATAATCTGCGGCGCGGGATCGGCGGGCTCAGTGCTCGCCAACCGCCTGACCGAGGACGAGGGCGTGCGCGCGCTCGTGCTGGAGGCGGGCCCAAACGACTACAGCATTTTCATTCACATGCCATCGGCGTTCGCCTATCCGCTCGCGGGCACCAAATACAACTGGCACTACGAGACCGAGCCCGAGCCGTATATGAACAACCGGCGGATGCACTGCCCGCGCGGGCGTGTCATCGGCGGATCGTCGTCCATCAACGGCATGGTTTACATTCGCGGCCACGCCTTCGACTACGACGCTTGGGCCAAGCGCCCCGGCCTTGAAAACTGGTCCTACGCGGACTGCCTCCCCTATTTCAAAAAATCCGAAACCCGGCTCAAGGGCGGCGACGCCTATCGTGGCAGCTCGGGCCCGCTTTATGCAACGACGGCTGCGTGCAAGAATCCTCTGTATCGCGCTTTCATCGAGGCTGGCCGTCAGGCTGGTTACCCGGTCACAGACGACATGAACGGATACCAGCAGGAAGGGCTGGGCCGCATGGATATGACGACCTACAAGGGCCGCCGCTGGAGTACCGCCCAAGCGCATCTTCGCCCGGCCCTCAAACGCGGACGGCTCGAGGTGCGAACGCGCGCGCTCGTCACGCGCGTGCTCTTCGACGGGCGGCGCGCCATCGGCGTCGAATACGAGCGCGGCGGAAAACTGGAACAGGTGTTCGCCGGCCGCGAAGTGATCCTCAGCGGGGGCGCTATCAACTCGCCGCAGCTGCTGATGCTCTCGGGCATCGGCCCAGCCGGCGATCTGAAGAAGCACGCCATTCCTGTGGTGCAGGACCTTCCGGGCGTAGGCAGCAATCTGCAGGATCATATCGAAGCCTACGTGCAATACGCCTGCAAACAGCCGATTACGCTCTACGGCGCGACGGGCCCGCTTGCGAAACTCAAGATTGGTGTCGAATGGATCCTGACCCGCGGCGGTTTGGGTGCAACCAATCATTTTGAAGCGGGCGGTTTTATCCGCAGCGAAGCCGGCGTTAGGCAGCCTGATCTGCAGTATCATTTTCTGCCGATGGCCGTCAGCTACGATGGCTCGTCGTCGGCCAAGGGGCATGGCTATCAGGCGCACGTCGGCCCCATGCGCCCGACGAGTAAAGGCTCGATTACGCTCAAATCCGCCGATCCGCGCCAGCATCCGCGCGTCCTGTTCAACTACATGCAGACCGAGCAGGACCGCAAAGAGATGCGCGCCGGAATCCGGCTCACGCGCGAGATTATGCAGCAGGGTGCGTTCGATGCGTTTCGCGGTGAAGAACTGGCTCCCGGAAATGGCAAAGTGAGCGATGCGGACATAGATACTTTCGTCCGCGCGAAAGCCGAGAGCGCCTATCATCCGTCGTGCACCTGCGCCATGGGCGCCGATGCGATGGCGGTCGTCGACAACGCTGCGCGCGTTCACGGTTTGGAAAATTTGCGCGTCGTCGATGCATCGATTATGCCCGACGTTGTCAGCGGCAATCTTAACGTGCCGATCATTATGATGGCCGAAAAGCTCGCCGATGAAATCCGGCGCGTTAAACCACTGCCGCAAGAAAAAGTTCCCGTTTGGATGCACCCCGAATTTGCAACTCAGCAGCGTTAACGACGCCTGCAAAACTAAGCTAACCCTAGCGTTGCCACATCGGCGCGTTATGTATGAGGTGTCTACTAGGTCTAATCACGGTGCCTAATCACCCATTCCGTCATCCCGGCGAAGGCCGGGATCCGGCGAGATTCTTAATGTTGGTTGTCCGAGTTGTTATTGGTTCTAAGCCTGAATTTTCTTCGAGACACCAGATCCAGGCCTTCGCTGGGATACGGTGAGGAGAGGGCCGAGACCCAACGGCGAAAAGAGTTTGAGGAGCTTTCTCCGATGCAGAGTAGCGATCGCAGTCCCGACCACGAAGCGCAGGAATGGAATGACGCGATCTCATCGGTGATTGCCTTCGAGGGTGTGCATCGCGCCAGCGATTTACTCGAAGGCGCGGTCGCAACGGCGCGGCGCAGCGGTGCGCAACTGCCGTTTGCGGCCAATACCGCCTATATGAATACGATTTCGCCATCCGAGCAGCCCGTGCAGCCGGGCGACCGTGTCCTTGAAAACAAAATTCGCTCCGCCATCCGCTGGAACGCAGCCGCGATTGTTTTGAAAGCCAACAAAGAAAGCTCTGAACTCGGCGGGCATATCGCCAGTTTCCAGTCGTCGGCGACATTATACGATGTTGGCTTCATGCACTTCTGGCACGCGGCCAGCGAGAAGCACGGCGGCGATCTTATTTATGTGCAGGGCCATTCATCGCCCGGCATTTACGCGCGTGCCTTCCTCGAAGGCCGATTGAGCGAGGAGCAGCTCAATAACTTTCGCCAAGAGGTCGATGGTCGCGGGCTGTCGTCTTATCCTCATCCCTGGTTGATGCCCGATTTCTGGCAGTTCCCGACCGTCTCGATGGGCCTGGGGCCGCTCATGGGAATCTATCAGGCGCGCTTCCTCAAATATCTCCACTGCCGCGAAATCGCTGATACCGCCGCACGCAAGGTATGGGTGTTCTGCGGCGATGGCGAGATGGATGAGCCGGAAAGTCTCGGCGCCATTTCGCTCGCCGGCCGCGAAAAGCTCGACAACCTCGTCTTCGTGGTAAATTGCAACTTGCAGCGGCTCGATGGCCCGGTGCGCGGCAACGGCAAAATTATCCAGGAGCTGGAACGCAATTTCCGTGGCGCTGGGTGGAACGTCGTCAAGGTTATCTGGGGCACGAGCTGGGATGAGCTCTTGGCGCGCGACACGTCCGGCAAGCTGCGCCAGCTGATGGAAGAATGTCTCGATGGCGAATATCAGGACTTCAAGTCGAAGAACGGCGCCTACATCCGCGAGAAATTTTTCGGCCGTTATCCCGAAACGGCGGCCATGGTCGCTGATTGGTCGGACGACAAGATCTGGAGCCTGACGCGCGGCGGGCATGACTGCGCCAAGGTCTATGCCGGTTACAAAGCCGCCATGGACTGCAAGGGCCAGCCGACGGTGATCCTCGCCAAGACCGTCAAAGGCTATGGTATGGGCAAGGCCGGCGAAGGCCAGATGATCAGCCATCAGCAAAAGAAAATGGGCGACGAGGCGCTGTTGGTGTTCCGCGACCGCTTCCACGTGGCCGTCGCCGATGCGGACGTCAAAGACCTGCCGTTTGTAAAATTCGCCGAAGACTCAGCCGAGATGAAATATATGCGGGCCCGGCGCCAGGAGCTTGGCGGCTATCTGCCAGCCCGGCGCGTCAAGTCCGACGAGACGCTCAACGTGCCCCCCCTTTCAGTCTTCGACTCTCTGCTCAAAGCCAGCGGCGAGCGCGAGCTTTCGACCACCATGGCGTTCGTGCGCATCATGAACACGCTGCTGCGCGACAAGACCATCGGCCCGCGCATTGTGCCCATCGTGCCCGACGAAAGCCGTACGTTCGGCATGGAGGCGATGTTCCGCCAATACGGCATCTTCTCGCAAGTGGGGCAGCTGTACCGGCCCGAAGATGCCGATCAGCTGATGTTCTATAAGGAAGACAAAACGGGCCAAGTGCTGCAAGAGGGCATCAACGAAGCTGGCGCCATGTCGTCGTGGATCGCAGCCGCGACGAGCTATTCGACGTCGAACAAGCCGATGATCCCGTTTTACATCTACTATTCGATGTTCGGATTTCAGCGCGTCGGCGATCTGGCGTGGGCAGCCGGTGACATTCGTGCGCGCGGCTTTCTGATCGGCGGCACGTCTGGGCGCACCACACTGAATGGTGAAGGCCTGCAGCATGAAGACGGGCACAGTCATCTGATCTCGGCGACGATCCCGAACTGCATCTCGTATGATCCAACGTATGCTTACGAACTGGCGGTCATCGTCCACGACGGCATGCGGCGCATGTACAGCGAGCAAGAGGACGTCTTCTACTATCTGACGACGCTCAACGAGAACTACGAACACCCGGCTATGCCCGAAGGCTCTGAGGCGGGAATCGTCAAGGGCATGTATCTGCTCAAAGCCGCCGATCCCAAAGCCAAGGGACATAAGGTGCAGCTCATGGGCTCTGGCGCCATCCTGCGGGAAGTCATCGCGGGTGCGGACCTGCTCGCCAAAGACTTCGGCGTTGCCGCCGACATCTGGAGTGTGACCAGCTTCACCGAATTGCGCCGCGAAGCCCAGGACATCGACCGCTGGAATATGCTGCACCCAGAGGAGAAGCCGCGCGTGCCCTACGTCTCAGCGAAACTTGCGGAGCGCGGCGACGGGCCATTCGTTGCCGCCACCGATTACATGAAAGCCTTCGCAGATCAGATCGGCCCGTTTGTGCCCGGGCATTATCGCGTTCTAGGGACGGACGGCTTTGGGCGCTCCGACTACCGCCGCCGCCTGCGCGCGCATTTCGAAGTCGATCGCCATTTCGTGGCGGTCGCGGCTTTGAAAGCCTTAGCCGACGAAAACAAAATACCCTCGATTGAGGTTTCCAAAGCGCTCAAGAAATACGGCATCGATCCAGAAAAGCCCAATCCGGTCCACGTTTGATTGACTTGTCAGAGTTCTCAAGGAAAAATTCATGCCGATCATCGACGTCAAAATCCCAGATATCGGCGATTTTAAGGGTATTCCGATCGTCGAGGTGTTCGTGAAGGCGGGAGACGTGGTTGCAATTGATGACCCGCTGCTGTCGATCGAATCCGACAAGGCGACGATGGAGATTCCATCGCCCGCAGCCGGCCGGGTGGCGGAAATTCTCGTGAAGATTGGAGACAAGGTCAGCCAAGGCAGCCCGATTTTCAAACTTGAGTCAGGGGCCGCGGCAGAGGACAAGCCTGCGCCACGAAAGCCGGCACCTAAAAGCAACGGCCCCGTGCGCATGGACGAAGTGCCAGATCCCGAAATGCCCTCGAATGATGACAAGCCTGCGTCCAGCGCTTCAAATGCCCCGCCCTCATTGCCGGAGGCTGCGCCCGCGCCGCAGAGCGATCTGCCGCCGCCCGCCGATTTTGGCAACGCTCACGCCAGCCCTTCGGTGCGCCGCTTAGCGCGTGAACTCGACGTCGATCTCACGGCGATGGCGGGCACTGGCGACAAGGGCCGCATCACCAAGGACGACGTCAAAAAAAGGCTCGCCGGCCAGGGCCCCGCATCAGGAAGTGCGGGCATTGATCCGATTCCTGCTCAAGACTTTTCGAAGTTCGGCGCCATCGAGACAAAACCGTTGTCGCGGCTGAAACGATTGTCCGGGCCGCATTTGCACCGGGCCTGGCTCAACATTCCGCACGTTACGCATAGCGACGAGGCCGATATTTCAGAGCTTGAAACCTATCGCAAGACACTCGATGCGGCCGCCAAGGACAAGGGCTACCGCGTCACGCTGCTCGCCTTTCTGCTGAAGGCCAGCGTCGTTGCACTGAAGGAGTTTCCCGACGTCAACGCATCGCTCTCGCCGGCCAAAGACACACTGATCTATAAGCACTATTACCACCTGGGCGTGGCCGTTGATACACCCGACGGCCTCGTCGTTCCGGTCCTGCGCGATGTCGACCGCAAGGGCATCCTCGAACTCAGCCAGGAGCTCGGCACCGTGTCAGCGAGGATGCGCGACGGCAAAATCGCGCCCGCCGATATTCAAGGCGGTACTTTCTCGATCTCGAGCCTGGGCGGCATCGGCGGCGTTAGCTTCACGCCGATCATCAACGCGCCAGAGCTCGCGATCCTGGGCGGGGTGCGCGCGATCATGAAACCGGTATGGGACGGCAAAGACTTTCAACCCCGCCTCATGCTGCCGCTATGCCTGTCGTACGATCATCGCGTGATCGACGGCGCTATGGCCGCCCGCTTCACACGCCGCATCTGCGAAATTCTGGGCGACATGCGCCAGCTGGTTCTTTGATCGTTATTGGTTTTGAAAGGCAAGGCAGCATGGCAGACGGCCCTGACGTCGAAGCGCCTTTGAGCAAGGCCGCAGCCGGTCTTCACGCAGAGGTCTTGGTGCTGGGTGCCGGGCCTGGTGGCTATACGGCAGCCTTTCGCGCCGCCGATCTTGGCAAAAAAGTCGTGCTCGTCGAGCGCTGGCCGGTGCTCGGCGGAGTATGCCTCAACGTCGGTTGTATTCCGTCTAAGGCACTGCTGCATGCGGCCAAGTTGCTCGAAGACAGTCGCGGCTTCAGCGCTCACGGGATCGATTTTGGCGTACCCAAGATCGATCTGGCAAAACTCGCCGCGTGGAAAATGAGCGTCGTCAAAAAATTGACCGGCGGTTTGGCGCAGCTCACAAAGCAACGCAAAGTGACTGTCGTCACGGGCACCGGACAGTTCGTGTCGGACCGGGAACTCAACGTCACAGATGCGAACGGCGCAGACCAGCGCATATCTTTCGATCAAGCCATCATAGCGGCCGGCTCCGAGCCGGTGTCGCTTCCGTTCATTCCAGCAAACGATGCGCGCATCATGGACAGCACTGCTGCGCTTGATCTCGCCGATATTCCAAAGCGGCTTTTGATCATAGGCGGCGGCATCATCGGTCTTGAAATGGCGAGCGTCTATCACGCGCTGGGATCAAGAATCACGGTCGTTGAAATGGCCGATCAGATCATCCCAGGGGCCGACCCGGACATTGTCGCGCCGCTCATGAAGCGCATCGCGCAGCGCTATGAGGCGATACATCTCAAAACCAAAGTAACGCGCGTCGAACTCATGGACGCTGAACTTGAGGCCACTTTTGAAGGCTCGGCCTCTGCTGGCGGGCGCTTCGACAAAGTTCTGGTGGCTGTCGGCCGCACGCCCAATGGCTCCAAGATCGGCGCAGAGCGCGCCGGCGTCGCAGTCGGCGGGCGCGGCTTTATTGCTGTTGACCGGCAGATGCGCACCAATGTGGCGCATATCTTTGCCATCGGCGATATCGTCGGGCAGCCGATGCTCGCCCATAAGGCGACGCATGAAGCCAAAGTCGCGGCTGAAGTGGCAGCCGGCCTGAAAAGCGCGTTCGACGCGCGCGTCATTGCCTCCGTCGCCTACACGGATCCGGAAGTGGCGTGGGTGGGCCGTACGGAAGCGGAACTCAAGGCGGCCGGGACGGCGTACGAAAAAGCGAGCTTTCCCTGGGCGGCATCGGGGCGTTCGCTCGCGATGGGCCGCAGCGAAGGGATAACGAAGCTGATGTTCGATCCCCAGACGCACCGCATCCTGGCGGCGGCTATCGTCGGGCCGCACGCTGGCGATCTCATTTCCGAAGTGGCACTCGCCATCGAAATGGGCGCCGACGCGAGCGACATCGGCCACACCATCCATCCGCATCCGACGTTATCTGAGACCATCGCGATGGCAGCCGAGGCGTTCGAGGGTACTTTGACCGACCTCTATTTGCCGAAGAAACGCTGAAGCCAAATGTCTATCGTCGTGGCTTGCGTGATCCAGATGCAGCCGCCGGCTGCACCGGCTTCGCCGGGGGACCAGCATGGGACGTTGGTGCGCGCGCAGGTTCGGTCGTGTCAAGCGCAGCGATCTTGCCTGAAGCGGCCGACGTCGCGGCGCTGTGTGCTTCACCGATTTTCTGCATGCGGGCTTCGAAGTCTTCAAGCACGCGTTCAAGATGCGTGCGGCGCTCGTGCTCTTGGGCTAACAGCTCTTCCTGCTCGTGCTCAAGCGCGTTGCGGGCAATGGCGTTTTCGCGGAATACATCGGCGGCGAGGGCCATATCTCCGATCTCATCGTCGCGGCCGCCGCCCGGGAACGACACGGCCATGTTGCCGCCGGCCAGTTCGCGCATGGCCGCAGCCGTCTCGGTTATGGGCGCGACGACGCCTTTGAGAGCGGCCATGATTGCGGCCAGCATTGCAGCGAGCACGGCAAGCGCCACAAGCCCCGCCAGCCACATCGACTGCGAAACGCGCGACGCGGCCGTGACCTCAATGTTTTGGACCATATTCGTCGCTTGCGAGACTGTCTGGTCAATCTTTTCCCGATGAGTAACGTAGGCCGCTGACATTTTTTCGTGCGCCAGTTTTGCTTTCGCCAGATCGCCGCCTTCGAGTGCCGGGAAAAAGTCAGCCTCCGCGATTTGCCAGAATTGTTCCGCGCTTGCATGCGCGTCTTGCAGGAATGTCTTCGCCAAATCGCCTGGCAATTGCTGCTTTGACCAAAAGGCATGGCGCGTGTCGTAGTCTTTGCGCAGCGCTTGCATGCGTTGCTTGCGGCCGTTGGACTGCCCCGGCTCAGTGAGCGCTAGGGTCGATTCCAGAAACGGCTCGATGATATATGCCGGCGGCGGCAGAATATCGGCGAGCAGGTCTTTGCCGAGAATTATGCTCTGATAATGCGGGCCGCCGACCTTCAATTCGTCGACCATCAGCCAGCCCGCTCCCGTCAGCGTTATGAGGCCGCCAATGATAGCGGCTCCGGCAATTTTGGCGAGCTTGGCGATACGCATTATTTTTCCCCTTGAGACACGCCTGCCGAATGCGCCGGCCTGTGGCTTCGATCAGCCGAGGCGCAAGCATGAGGGCGGGCCGGCTATGTATCAGTCCATCCGGGGCAGCAAGTAAACTCCACAGCGATGCGTTGGTAAAGAATGCGCAGTGCGCTGACATGGGGCCTTCAGAAGTTAAAGTTTCATCACGCCGTATTACAGAAAGTTTCGTCGCGGACCCGGTAACTACAAAACCGGAATTGTCACCCGTGAAGCGTTGAATAATGGTTTTGTAGTTTGGGGTTCTGATCAACGGCCGGCGCAAGTTCTATTCTTTAGCACCCGATAGACAGCACAGGTTTTGTCCCTGTACAAATCTACGGCTTGAACACCTTGCGTGTCGCTAGCCGCCGGTCAATTTGGGCAACGCCGAATTGAAGTGTCCTGATTAAAGTGTTGAGTGAGGTCGCGTAGTTTGGCCTCGAAAGGGAAGCGCGAGACATGACTCAGAAACCGCCGATGCTTCAGCAAGTTGAGGGAACAGGCACGGGTGCGGCAGGTTCGGCGATAGTCAAGCAGCTCGGCGATGGCGCCCGCGACCTCGGTCCCTCCAACGCATCCGGTCCGGGCCCAGCCGCCGCTTCCACGCCGGAAATTTACGAGATGCTGGCCGAGCTTCGCCGCGATCTTGACGCGCGTCGCGCTGAGCAGCCAAGCTCGCAAGGCGGCGACGACGGTGAACTTTTTTCGATGATGTCGGATTTGCGCCGCGATATGTCGGTGCTGAAAAGATCTGCGGTCTCGATCCGCCCAGCCGGCACGTCGAGGCCTGCCGGCACCGGCGCAATTCCAGCAGCGAAGGTGCCCGCGCCGCGAGCCGCGCAGCCGCCCAGCGTCTACGTGCCGGTCTACGATCTGGCTCCCGAGCCATCGTTCATGCGCAAACTCTTCAGCGAAGAGAAACGTCCAGCACTGTCATTGGCGACCGCGCTCGCCATCGCCGTGAGCGGACTCTATCTGATTACCAACAGAGGTCCGGCGGCGGCGACCCTTGCGGCCGCTCCGGCGCTGGTTGCAACGGGCTCGACGAGCGTCGCGGGCGTGACCACTGGAACGGCGCTTTTTGAAGCGCTGTCGGCCGGAGCCTCCTCGCCGCAAGGCATATCGGCGAAGGGCGTAACAGCGACCCGCGCGTTATCGCGGGCCAACGCGCAGCTCCAGATCAAAGGCGCGGCGCGCGATACGCAAGAGGCCGCCTTCTGGTTGAAGAGATATATGACAGACACTCTGGGCGATGTCCGCATGGCGCGCGCGCTGACGCAACTCGGCGCCACCTATGCCGAGCAGCAGAACGATAAGGCCGCCGGCTACGTCAAGGCGCGGCAGCTATGGGAGATGGCGGGCGCTCTGGGAGATCCGGTGGCTATGTGCTTCTTGGGCCGTCTGTTCGAAAACGGCTGGAGCGTTGCCGCCAACAGCACGACGGCGCTGCGGTGGTTCGAACGCGCGCGCGATGCGGGGGGCTGTCCCGGAGTCGAGGATTCGATTGCAAGGGTACAGTAGCGCGCCGCAAATCGAACGCCGCTTTGGCGGGAGCAAAAGTTGCGAGCGCCAGGACACGACGAATTGCGAACGGGCGCGGTCGCGGATGTCATGACGAATAATTCTGGACACGGGTGTGGAGAGTAAACTTTGAAACGGATCAGTGTCCAAGCGTACGAAGATCGCTCTCAAGCCGACGGCGGGCATGCCATTTTTTTGCTTGAGGGGGTGATGTCGATTCCGAGCCGTTCGACATTCAAGTTGCGGTCGGCCGAACCCAACCAGATCGGCGCCGATGGAGCCGTTTGGCAAGACAGCGAGATCTTCGCTCTTGAATCGCGGGTCAGCGCCAAGGGGATCGAACTCGTCGTCGGTCCCGACGTGGCAGAAGATCCGGGCCTGCTGGCCGGCGCGGTCATGGAAATCGAGATCGCTGAAGCCGGATTGCGTGGCGAATTCCTGTGGCCACAGATCACGCCACGGGCCCGGCCGAAACGCAAAAACATCGCAGCCAACCGGCCGCGGCGCGACGTGCGGCCGGGAGACGGCCATCCGCGCTCGGAAAGTTCCGGCACTGCGGAGGGCGAACGGGTCGCCTCCGTCGCCGCGACTGAGCCGGTATCGGCTGACCGGCAAGCGGCCGTTCCGCCCGGTAGCGTGCCAGACTCCAATCGGCCTTTCGCTCCCACTGAGTCAGCGACACGTCCAGTTTCGGCCGTCCGGCCAGCGAGCGCCTTGATGGACGCTCACTTGAAGGCATTGAAAAACGCCACATCGGTGCCGGCGCTGCCGCTGACACTTGCTTTTAATGATGCAGGGAGATCGATCGTGCCTTTTGATCGCAAGACACCGGCGCAGTCGACGGCTGGATCGTCGAAACCTCCTCAGCCGACTGTCACCGCGGCACCCGCGGCGCCAGTTGCCGATTTGCCGGCGATCGACAGCGTGTCCGGCAAGGCCGCAGCGAGCGCGACGGCGCAAGCACCCGAGCCCGAGTTGGCGCCGCCGCTCATCGATCCGCACGGCGCGCATGTCAATCTTTCGACGGCGTTGGTGTTCGAGTCCGATCCCAACGATCCCAACGAGCCCAAAGCGGAGGAAAATCCCTGGGCTTGGAGAAAGGACGTCACAGCAATGCTGTCGACAAAATTTCTCGCCATGGGCAGCCCCGGCAAGCCGGGTGAAAAGGCGACATCAGCGAAGCCTTCGCAACCACCGCTTGGCGCATCTACACACCCGGTTATTATCGACAGAGCTGTGTCACGGCCGCCTGGTGTGGCCGCGTGGGTCCGCGACAACGCCGAAGCCGGATCGACATTCATCAAGCGGGCAAATACCAGCGCTTTACCGAGCGGATGGCCCACGTACGCAGCCGGGCTATGCGCGGCGCTGGCTTTAGGTGCGCTCGGCCTGCAACTGGCGGGAAAGCTGCCAGATTTTAAGGCGGCAACAGCCGTCGAACCCGCGCGCGCCGTCACGGCCGCAGCGGCACCTGGACCGTTTGCGAGCGTGCCTCCTGCCGGAACTTTCGCCGCGCCCTCGCCGGCTGACGTGGCCGGAAGCGTTGCCCAGCCGGGCACACTTTTTGACGCGCTGACAGTCGGCGAAACGTCGCCGCGGGGTACGGCCGTTGCCAATATCAGCGCGACCAAGGCGCTCGAAACGGCCAATAGCATGCTGCTTGCCGACGGCGCTGCGCGGGATTCTTCTGAAGGCGCGTTCTGGCTCAAGCGCTACATCAGGGGCGTCATTGGCGACGAGCGGAATATGCGCGTCGTCACGCAGTTGGGGTCGCTGTATGCCGAACCCACGGGTCAAGTTCCCGATTTCGAAAAGGCCCGGACGCTGTGGGAGATTGCGAGCGCTGCCGGTGATCCGGTGGCGATGTGTTTCCTCGGCCAGCTTCATGAAAATGGTCTGGGCCTCGATCTCGACAAGAAAACCGCCTTGCATTGGTACGAACACGCCAAGCAAGCCGGCGGTTGCAGCTCGGTCGATGAAGCCATCACGCGTGTCAGGAATTGAGTGAGTATGCAGCATCGTCTCAGCGCGCTTGTGAACAGCTTACGGTCTCGGGCGGCAGCGGCCGTCCCGCGCGGCACCGCTATTTATCCGTTCGCCCTTGCGGCCGCACTTTCGCTCGTTGGCGGTGTCTGGATGCTGGGCGGCTTCCAGCGCGCGGATAGTCAAACAGCAACGGCCGCTGGTCCGGCCACCGTCACGTCCAGCGACCGGACCCATTCCGCTGGGAGCACGGCAGCCGCCCCGTCATTTTCCTTTGCCGACAACCGGCCCATCGCGGCGGCCGGGCCCGATGTCGACACACCGGTACAGATTGCTGCGGCTGCCACACAAACGGCACCGGCGTCGTTTGCCGATACGCGGCCGTTGCCGGCGGCCGAGCTGGATCGAGCGAAGGCGGCAGATCAGCTCAACGCCTCGGCTGCATCGTTTAGCGATGCACGGCCGCTCAACGCCACGTCCTTCGAAGATGGCCGTCTGGTGGAATTGCCTCCGTTGTTTCAAGATAGGCGTCCGGTTGCCGCCCCCATATTCACCGATGAAAGACTTGCGGGCGAACCGGCCTTCAATGATGTTCGCCCCGTTGCTGCGCCCTCGTTCAACGACGACCGCGTGCTGGCGGTCGATTCCGGCCGTGAGGCAGTTCGCGATGCAGTAGGCACCGTCGAGACGCCGGTGGCTTCGACCACCCCGCCCGCAGCGATTGTCACGGTGATGACAAAAGCTGAACCGGCAACGGCTCCCGCTTCTGCCGTCGATGCCCCGGCGGTGCCGGTAACGGCAGCATCGCCTCCAGCGGCAGCGCTCTCTGCGGCGGCAGCCGCCGATCCTGTAAAGACAGCGGGCCTGCCGACGCTGGTCGCGGTTTCACCCTCGTCAATCCGGCTCGATGCCACCGGCGCCTGCAGTGCAACTGAAATTTCAACGGAGCCGCTCGACGGCGGCCAGATGCGCATTCGCATCGCGGCTGGCTGTCACGCGGGTGAAGCCGTGCAGATCAGTTATGGCGGCGCCGAATTTATCCGCAAATTGAACGCCTGGGGCGCGCTCGATTTTGTCCTCGATTGTTTTGCCGGAAGTGGCTCGGCAGCCGAAGTCAGATTGGCAGACGGCAGCCGCAAAACTCTGCCGGTCGTGGCCAACGATCTCGACAAGGTTTCTAAAATCGCGGTGGTGTGGCGCGCGGCGACCAACCTCGATCTGCATGTCTTCGAGTATGGCTCGCGCGACGATGAGCCGGGTCACCTGTGGGCTAAAGCGCCATCGTCAATATCATCGGCCCTTATCCAAGCCCAGGCAGACAAGCGTGGACATGGCGTCCTGAGCGCAGTCGACGACGGCGAGACTCTCGGCGACAAGGTCGAGGTCTACACCTTCGTGCACAACGACGAGCAGGCGACGGGCGCGATCTCGATGGCGCTCGATTACGAATCGCGCGGCGAAAAACCCTCAGGCGCAAACTGCGGCTCCGGCGCGCTGGCGGAGGTCGATTTCCAGGTCAACATTCTTCCCCGTAATGGTCAGGTCTCACGCCAAGCCGGTATTTTGACCCGTGTCGATTGCGGTTCGACTATTCCGCGCGAAGCCCGCTTCAATCAATCGGCGTTGCCGGTTTTGCGAATTAAGAAATAGGGGCCGCTGTGAAGAAATGGCACCTGTGGATCGCGGCCGCGCTTTCAATGGCGAGTTCGCCCATTGCAACGGCTTGGGCGGGCGCGGCGGTCGTGCTGCGCCTCAAAGACACCGGCTTTGAATTTTCAGGCGAGCTAAAATCCTTCGATGGTTCCAAGTATGTCGTCGCAGCTCCCGCGTTTGGCGTGCTGTCGCTCGACGCCGCGCGCTTCGATTGCGAGGGCGAAGCGTGCGGGCGAGCCGCGGGCGGGACCAAGTTTGAGACGTCGGCTACCGCATCGCCGGCACCGTCGGCGATATTCACCATAGAGGCCAACGCCGGCGGCCATCAGACGTTCGCCATCGACGGCTCGGCTACTATCGGCCACGAGTTGATGCCCCAGCTCATCCGCGATTACGCCAGCAGTTTGGGCGGCGCGGCCAAGCAGATCATCGGCGGCGCCAGCGGCAGCGTGCGCTTCAAAATCACCGACGCGCGCGGCAGTGAACTATCGGACGTCGAACTGAGGCGCCGGAGTTCGACGGACGCCTTCGGTGCGCTCATCGCGGGCCGCGCAGATATCGGCATGTCGAGCCGTCCGATCTCAGCGTCCGAAGCGGCCGCCATGCCAGCCATGGCCGGCGGCGTTCACGGCGCGGGCGGCGAAGTCGTTCTCGCGCTCGATGCCCTCGCCGTGCTGGTTGCTCCCGGCAATCCGGCGGCGTCGATCTCGATGGAGGCGCTCGCCAAAGTCGCATCGGGCAAATTTACGAACTGGTCGCAGCTTGGTCTGCCGGCGGGACCGATCAAGCTCTACGCCGGCAGTCGTTTGTCAGGCGCGGGCGAAGGTTTCGACGAACTGGTGCTGAAGCCTCGCGGACTGACACTGGCCGCGCGGGCAACGCAACTGCAAACGGACGCCGAGTTGTCGGATGCCGTCGCGCGCGATCGCCGGGCCATTGGAATCACCTCGCTCGCGTTCTTGCGCAACGCCAAGTCTCTCGCCATCGCCGATGACTGCGCAATGACCACCGCGCCATCAATTTTTTCCGTTAAATCGGAAGAGTATCCGCTCGGCCGCCGACTCTATCTCTATTCAAAGGGATTGGCAGACAACTCCGTCGCGCGCGGGCTTCTGACATTTGCAGGTTCGCAGACCGCCCAGGCCAGTGTGCAGACCAGTCAGTTTATCGACCAGTCGATCGAACTGTCCGATTTTGTCACTGAGCGCGCACGTTTCGACCGAGCGATTAAAGGCGCGCTACGCGAGACGGAGCGCGAGCAAGCGCGGGCTGTTACTGCTGCCCTGAAAGGCGCGCGGCGGCTGTCGGCAACGCTGCGCTTTGCATCGGGCTCATCCCAGCTCGATGCCAAAGCACGCGATGACGTGGCGCGTGTGCGCGAGCTGCTGGTCTCGCCAGCGCTCCGAGGCAAGACCGCGCTCTTCGTCGGGTACACCGATAGCATCGGCAGCGCCAAGGCTAACAGAGACTTGTCATACCGCCGCGCTGTTCAAATTCGCGATGCTGTGTTGGGCGAACGCCCTGCCGGCAAAGCGCCCGTTGTGGTCGGCGGCGGGACGTTGGCACCCGTCGCGTGTGATGCAACGGATAATGGGCAGCGCCTCAACCGGCGGGTCGAGGTATGGCTGCGAGATTGAACTGTAAATGGCGGATCGCCGCTCCGCTATCGCGGCCGATCCACGTCTCGCGCGCCTTCCACTACCGGCCAACTTAGGGAATAACCATGTTGCGAGGTTGCTGCCATGGTCGCGTTCCGTGAGACGGTTTTTACTGCTAATGATACGCTGATCGGGCACTTCTGCCGCCGCGCATTTCCACTGCCCCGTTCGCTGATTGTTGTGCCGGGTCTGCAAGTTCTGAAAGAGGCTCGGACGTATGCCGTATAACGGGGACACCGCCGGCTTAGAGCCTCCCAGTGCCTACGGCCTAGACAGCACCGATGGCGAGACTCAGCCAGGCCGCGACGCCGTGACTTTGATACCCAACAGTTCGATTCAGTTTCTCAACAGGACCATTGAGGCCGATGCGGCCGCCGCGGTAGGCCGCCGCTTTTTTGAGGATACGAATGCCGCTGCCGACAGCGACGGCGCCGTTCTTTACACAGTGAAGCTCGAAGACGACGGATCGTTTCATCATCCCGTCACCAACCTTGTCGCCGATGTTCGTCAAACCTACGCTATTGATGGCGTCGCAGCCCTCGATGCCTTCCTCGACACTTGGCTGCCGGTTCCCTACATGCGTATGCTCGAGGGAGAGGAAGGCGAAACTTACCTCGACGAGGGCCCCTCGAACTGGGCGCGGATTCACATCAGCCGCAGCAATGCCAGCGACGAGGCGCCGATCAGCCATCGGATGGTGCTCGCCATCGACACGACGTGCTGTGCCAAGCAACGCGGACGCACGCGCACATTTGCGGCGCCCTCGCTCGAGGATGCCGAGCACGGCGGCGTCTTCCGGTTCAGCGACGACGAGGCCGAAATTGCGTGGTTCGTTACCGAGGCGTGGGTCGACGACTGGCTGCGCGAAACCTATGCCGCACAAAAGCTGCCGGCTGGCGGCGCGAGCGAAGTCGATCAAGCCGAGTTCGAGGGCTCCGAGCCTTCGGCCCTTGAATATCTCGGCCACTACCTCACGCTTCTTGCGGTTTTGAAGCAGGCCGTCGGTCTGCCCGACATTCGCCTTCAAGCGCTCGGCCGCAGCTCCAACCTCGCCAGCAGTGTCGGCGTCGATCTCGTCGTCGATATCGGCAACAGCCGCACTTGTGTTCTACTGAGTGAAACAGGCAAGGCCGTCGCGGGTCACGATGATCTCAAATGTCAGCTGCTGGCGCTGCGCGATTTCGATCAGCCCTGGCGCGAGCACAGCGGCCTGTTCTCCAGCCGCATCGAATTTTCGCGAGCGTCCTTCGGCAAGGAATCGTTGTCTCGCTGGAGCGGGCGCACCAATGCGTTTTATTGGCCGAGCCTCGTGAGAGTGGGTCCGGAAGCGCAACGGCTCGTTTCGCAAAGCCACACGACGACGGATATCACCGGGCTGTCGGGGCCGATGCGTTATCTGTGGGACGATCAGCCAGGTGATCAGCCGTGGCGATTTGCGCGAACGCTCGACAATGCTCCGCGGCGGCGCGCTTTGGTGTCGGGGCCGCTGCTCGGATTCATTTCTGAAACCGGCGATGTGCTGCCCGAGGGCAGTCGCGCCGGTTCGACCACCAAGCCGCGCTTTTCGCGCTCGTCGCTGCTGACGTTCTTTGGCAACGAGATCATCATGCAGGCAATCGTCGCAATCAATTCGCCGGATTACCGGGCCAACAAGCAGCGTGCCGATGCACCGCGCCGCATTGAGCGGATTTTGGTTACCGTGCCGTCTGGTGTGCACCCGCGTGAACGTCACATCATGCTGCAACGGCTGCGTGCGGCGGCTCAGCTCACTTGGGATGGTCTGGGCTGGCAGGGCGTGCCGGGCGCCGCGCCGTTGCCTTTGGTCAGTCTCGTCGAAGACAACGCCACAAACGCGCAGACCGCCTATTTGTACAACGAGATCGAACACAAGTTCCGCGGCAAGGCGTCGGAGTATTTCGATCTCATGGGCAAGGCCCGGCCCGGCCACCGTTCGGCCCGCGCCATACGTGTTGCGAGCCTCGATATCGGCGGCGGCACCACGGGATTATCGGTCAACAATTGGGAACTGCAGTCGAAGGGCATTGCGCGCGCTCCATTGGCCGTTGATGGCTTCTCGGTCGGCGGCGACGATATTCTGAAGCGCATCATCGAAGCCCATGTCATGCCCGCGATCGAACGCGGCTTGAGCGAGAGCAAGCTTGGCAAGCCAAAGCGCTTTCTCGACGACATCATTGGCGGCAAGGCGAACGGCCGCCCCTCATGGATCGCCGAATTCGGCAGACGCTTTGCGGCCGAGTTCGCGATGCCGGTTGCACTGGCACTGCTCAATGAAAGCCGTGAGGCCCGCGCCGCGGGCGATGACGTCCTAGTCCGGCGATCGTTCCGGCAACTGCTCGAAGCCGCCGAATTTATGCCAAAGGCTGTGATCGAGGAATTCGACGAACTTGCCGCCGACGAAGGCGCTGACGGGTTTGCAGTGCTCGATGCCGGCATAGATGTGCGCCATCGCGATCTGAAACAGACGATTGGCGAAGTTCTCACTCCGCTTCTCAGTAACACCGTGCGCATCATAGAGGCGCTCGATTGCGATCTGGTGCTGCTGTCGGGTTGGACGACGTGCCTGCCGCCAGTTCTCGATGCCTTACTGGGCGGATTGGCGACCCAGCCAAACCGCATCGTAGCGCTGCACGGCATGCGCGTGCATCCGTGGTATCCGCACCTCGACGAAACGGGCGTAAAAATCAAGGATGCCAAATCGGTGGCCGCAGTCGGCGCGCTGCTCGCCAGTCCGAAGGCATCGAACGGCGATAGCGGCTTTACGATTATCGCAGCGCCGGCCGGGCCCGAATGCCGCCGGCTGTTCGTCGGTAGGCTTGGTTCGGATGGACTGGTCAGAAACGATCAGATGCTCTTCGTGTTCGATGAGGCCGCCGCCCCCCTGCAAGGCAAGGCCGGTAGCGATGCACAATGCACGATCAAGGCCGATCTGCCGGCGGTGCTCGGTGTGCGCCGCCTGGCACTCGAGCGATGGCCGGCGTCCCCGCTATTTGTCATTGATCTCAGTGATCTTAATGCCGCAGATCGCCCAAAAATGCCCGTCGAGGTCACGCTCGAGCGGGTTGCAGGCGAGACAGGGCAGCCTGATGAGTTACGTATTGTGAAGGTCCGGGATGGTCATGGCAGTAGCCTGCCGCCCTCGGACCTGGAGATTAGATTGCAGACACTGACCGCGCGAAATGGACACTGGTCCGACACCGGCGCGATTTTGACTGCATGAGTGGAGCGGTTGGCGTGATGAATACAGTTGAGTCCAGGCTGCAGTTTGCTTGCAAGCAGGTGAGCGGTGCTGCCAGCGAGATGCTGGATTGGATCGACGACAATCCCAGTATCGTCGCGACCGAGCGGCTGTCGATGCTGCACGAATTCTATGGCATCGACGTACGCGCGGCTGGCCTCGGGGCTGCCGTCAATCAACCGCCCTGCGTTGCCTTCGTGGGTCCGAGCCGGTCGGGCAAGACGCAAGTCTTCACATCGCTGATCGAGCGCGGCCGCGGCCCGCTCAATATGCGTTTTGACGGAATTCGCGAGCAGGTCGATTATCAGCGGCTGATCGTGCCGGACGGTTCCAAGCAGGGTGCCTCGATGGTCATCCGGCTTTCGGAGCAGAAAAAAACACCGCCGCAGAATTTCCCCATCCGGGTGCGGCTGCTGTCGCTCGCCGACGTCATCAAGGTTCTTGGCAATGCGTTCTTTACCGCGTGCAAGGACCGGCAGCCGGCGCCGAGTTTGGCCGACGTTCGCAGCATGCACGCGCGCGTTACGGCCAAGACGGCGGACAGTCCCGTCGCCGGTTTGACTGAGGGCGATATCTGGGAGGTGCGCTCGTACTTCGCCAAGCGCTTCGGCGACGAGCCGATTTTCCGTGCGTTGTCGGCGGCCGGATTCTGGCAATCGCTGGCGACGCTGGCGCCGTATCTCTCGAACGCGGCGCGCGGCGAGTTGCTGGGTCTCATGTGGGGCGGCCTGGAGCCGTTCCGGCTGGCGTTCACATCGCTTGCTGAAATTCTGGCGAGCCTGGGCGGTAGCCTCGAGGCCAACTGCGCGCTCGATTCTATTCTCAGTCTCGATCCCCGCACCGGCAAACTGCTGCGCCGCGAAGACAGCATCATCAACGCGCAAACCATCGACGGCTTTGTCGGCTCCGACGATCAGTCGGTGCTGGTGTGCGGAGAGTTCGGCAATTGGGTTTCGATCAGCCGCTCTGGTTTGGCGGCTCTCGCCGCCGAAGTGCGGCTACCGGTTCCGGGCTGGTCGAGCGAGGTTTTGGAAAAAGCGGACCTGCTCGAATTCCCCGGCATCGATCCGCGCGAAAGCATCCCCAATCTCGACCGCACGCTGAATCGCAAGCCAGCGCTTTTGGCGCAACTTTATGCGCGCGCCAAGTCTGTCTACCTGCTCGATCGCTACACCGAGGAACTCGCCATTACCTGCATGGTGGTATGCATCGATCCAGCGAGCGTCCAGGTCGGCGAGTTGGCGGGCCTCGTGTCGGAATGGATTGAACGCTCGCATGGCCCTGACGCCATCGCCCGCGAGCAGCAGGATACCGGGTTGTTCCTGGCGTTCACGAAACTCGACAAGGATTTCGCCGACGTGTCGCGCGGCGTCAAGGAACGCAAGATCGATTGGGACCGCCGCATCGGCGACATTCTCATCGAAGGCTTCGGGCGCGGTCACAGTTGGCCGCTCGAGTGGACGCCTTCGCGGTCGTTCGACAGTATTCATCTTCTGCGCAATCCCGGCTTCAAAGCCAAGCAGGTCTGCGATTACTCGCGCGAAGGACGCGAGATCGGCTTCAAGCCCGGCCAGCCGGAACGCATCGCGCGCGCAAATAGAGAGTTTTTGAAGAGCGAGATCGTACGCCGTCACGTTTCGGACCCGATGAACATCTGGAACGAAGCCCTGGCGTTGAACGACGGCGGCATCACCTATCTCGGCCAATCGATCGCTGGCGTCTGCGATAAGCGCGTTAAGGTCCGCCAGATCGTGACGGCGCTGAACTCGCTGCGCCAACTGATGAAGGACCGGTTGCAGCGTTATTACCTCGCCGATAATTTCGAACTGCAGCGCGACAAGCGTCATACCTCGGGGTTGCTCGTCGTACGGCGGCTGAAGTTTTGCGCCGAGCGCCGCCGTCTCGGGCACCTGATACGGGCTTTCCAACTATCGGAAGCGGAGTTCGCCGACGTTCTGCAGAACATCGAAGTTCGCAGCCATCTGCCCACCGCATCGGAGAAGGCCTCTGCACAGGCGGCGGGCATGAACGGAGCAGGCGCCAACGGCAGCGTGACCGAGCTCCGCAAATCCGATACCGCCGCCGAGGCATTGTTGTTTGCCCGCACGTCGATCGACCATTGGATCGATGCCGTCCGGTCGACTGCGCAGGCGGCGGGCGCGTGCCAGCGCTTCGAGATGCCGCGTCAGGCACTGCTATCTCTCGTCGACGAGCTGATCGTGGGGGCGACGCGCATGGAGTTCGAGCACCGCGTTGCCGCGCACATCGAGTCTGCCATCCTCAACGAGGCCGACAAAGACGCGCGGCTCGCCAAGGCCGCGATCTGCGTCGCCGAGGCAGTCGGGGGCTACGTCATGCGGCTTGGATTCGATGATATCTTCTCCAACAGCCATCCGCGCCGCAAGGGACATGCGCAAAAGCCGATCTTTCCGCCGCGCAATGCAATCTCGCTCGCCGACCTCGATGATCAACCGAGCCCGGAGACAGAATTTTATTCCGACTGGTCGCAGGCCTTCATTACCATGGTCGACGATAACGCCGCCGGTTTGCGCGAGCGTGATATTGAAGACGAACAGAACCAGAGGCTCGGCCAACTGCTGAGACTTCTGGAAACACCCATCTAAGCGACTAGGACCGCCGTCCCGTGAAAAAAGTCACTGCAGAGGCTTTCGAAGATACGAGCCGCCCGGAGGGTGGGCATGCCGTGATCCTGATCGTGGGATTGGGCGGCGTGTCCGACCACCCGACGTTTCGCTTGAGGCCTGTCGATTCCGGCCTTGCCGCCGATCATCGCGGCCTATGGGCTGGCCGGCCCGTTTCGCCATTGGCAACCCGTCAGACAGAACGGGGAACCGAGTTTGTCGTCGGGCCCGATATCGTCGACAATCCGTTGCTGCTGGCCGGAACTGCGGTTTCGATCGAAATTCCCGAAGCCATGGTGCGCGGCGAATTCCTGTGGCCCAACGTAACGTCGCTGGCCCAGCCCAAGCGCCGCCATGTCGTGTCGTCGCGCCGGTCGCGCACGCCGGAGCCGGCGGAACAGCCCGGCCTCGACGTAAGTATGGCCGCACCAATTGGCGTTGACGACGGGCTGGCAACCGAGCAACTTCCGGGCGTCTCAATGCAGCTGCCCGCTGTTGTCGTGCCCGGCCATGAACTCATTGCGTCCGGCGAGCAAGAGCAGCCGAATGCCGACGCGGTGCTGTTGCGGTCTGCGCACCGCTCTGGTGGGTGGGCGGCCGAGCAGAGCCACCGAAGCGGCAAGCGCTGGTTCGCCTCGGTCGCGACGGCCTGCGCAGTTGTGATCGGATTTACTCTGCTGGTGCAGTCTGTGCGCGAGAAAGCGGCGCGGGAAGCCGATGAACTGGACGTTGCCAGCGTCAGCCAAACCGTGCGCCAAGACGCCGTGGCGGCCGCAGTCGGCGCCGTGATGAAACCGTCGCAAGCCACAGCCGTTCAACTGCCGCCGTTGCCGGTCAGTTGCGAACTGCCGTCAATTTCGAGCGATCCGCTCGACGGCGGCCGCATGCGGCTGCGCTTCGCATCGGCCTGTCATGCCGGACAGAAGGTCAAGCTCAGCTACGGCGGCGCAGATTTTGTCCGCGACGTCGACAGCGCCGGAGCTTTCGATGATGTCGTCGACGGTTTCGCGGGCCCGGCAAGCAGCGTCGACATCGTCTTTCAAGACGGTAAAACACAGACCGTGAAGATGGCCGCCAACGACTTCAATCGCATCACCAAAATTGCGGTGTTCTGGCAGGCGCCCGTCAATCTCGACCTGCACGTGTTCGAATATGCCGCTAAGCCCCAACAGAAGGGGCACATATTTGCCAAGGCACCATCGGACGCGACGGCGGCTCAAGACGCGGTCTCGGCCGATCACCGCGGCCATGGTTTCATGAGCACACTTGGCGACGGCACGAGCGACCATCGCATGGTCGAAGTCTACACCTTGCTGCACCACGGGGAGCAGGTCTCGGGTCTCATCACCATGGCGGTCGACTATGAAACCCGCGGTGACACGCCGAGTGCTAGCACCTGCCGGGGCGGCGCACTCGCAGAGATGCCGTTTCAGATCAGCGTGCTCGACCGGCGCGGCCAGATTTCCACTCAGGCCGGTATTCTCGCGGCCGCCGAGTGCGGCAAGGCGCTCGACTCCAAGACGCGTTTTGACGACAGCGTTTTAACTCCGATCAAGATTGGCAAATGATGTTTGGGCGACGCGATATACGGGGAGAACCTATTCCAGGCAAGCATCGCAGCCGGCCGGCAGTGCGCGCAGCAGCCGCCGTTTGCGCTCTCGTGCCGCTGCTGGCCTCGCAGACGCTCGCCGGCGAAGTCACGCTCAAGATGAAAGGCGGCGATCTGGAAGTTGCAGGCGAACTCGTGGCCTTCAACGGCCTCAAGTATACCATCACCGCTCCCGCGTTCGGCACCATGACACTCGAAGCGGCGCGCTTTGAATGCATCGGAGCCGATTGCACCCGGCTCAGTGTGGCTCCCGCGCTGGCGCCCGAACGCCTCGATCCTTCAGCACCGGGCGCCTTCACGGTGCGTGGTTCCGCTTCGATCGGCTCGGGATTGATGCCAGCGCTCATTCGCGGCTACGCCAACTCGCTCGGCGCGTCGATGACACAGATCGTCGGCACGTCGCCGGGCGAATCGAAGTTCAAGCTCGGCGATGCCGCCGGCGCTGAACTGGCAACCATCGTCGTGCAAAAAGAAGGGTCTGCGGCAGCCTTCGCCGCGCTCGCCCAGCCCGATACGATCGCCATATCTGATCGCGTTATCGCCGAACAAGAGGTGGCAGGCTTGGGTGCCTCGGGCGGCCGCATCCGCACACCCGAAAACGAGCACGTGCTCGCCGACGACGCGCTCGCGGTCATCGTATCGCCCGACAACGCAGCCGTCTCCATGCGCGAGGATACGATCGCCAAAGTTTTTGCAGGTCAGTTGACCGACTGGTTCGATCTGGGGGTCTCGGGCGGAAAAATCACGCTCTACACGATGGCGCCTGTGAGCGAAGTACAAAACGTCTTTGCGAATTTGGTACTGAAGCCGCGCGCGCTGACGCTGTCGGATCAGGTCCGTGTCGTCGAGACCGAAGGCGATGTCGCCGATGCCGTGGCGCGCGATCCCAACGGCATCGGCATTACGTCGCTGGCTTTTCTGCGCAACGCCAAGCCGCTGAACATCGAAGGCAGTTGCGGGCTCATCACCAGGCCGTCGCCGTTCTCGGTCAAGTCAGGCGAGTATCCGCTGCGCCGGCGGCTGT
This sequence comes from Hyphomicrobium sp., assembly GCA_031414095.1. Lineage (GTDB taxonomy): Bacteria > Pseudomonadota > Alphaproteobacteria > Rhizobiales > Hyphomicrobiaceae > JANNFX01. The sequence goes on from JANNUW010000024.1 coordinate 51,374, forward strand.
ATCTCTACAACGCCAAAACGCTTGATCAGCCGGCCGCGCGCGGGCTTTTGCGCTATGCGCTCTCGAATGAATCGCAGGCTGAAATTGCCGCCAACCAGTTCGTCGACCGGTCCATCGAAACGCTCAGCCTCGATGATCAGAAATGGCGGATGGCGCATGCCGCCAATGCGCCCGCACCCGTGTTTGACGCCGAACAGATGCGCGCTCTGCTCGCCGACGTGAAGGGCGCGCGGCGGCTGTCATTGACTTTCCGTTACGTCACCGGCACGACCGATCTCGACGCGGGCTCGCGCGAAAACGTGGCGAGGCTTGCGACGCTGCTGCAAGGACCGCAGTACGCCGGCAAAAAGGTCTTGCTGATCGGCTTTACCGACGGCGCTGGTCGGTTGCAGGCGAATATGAGCACGGCCAACAAGCGCGCTCAGCAAATTCGCACCGCGGTGTTGGCCGGAAGCGGCGGTCACGTCAACGTCGCCGGGATCGATGTGCGCGGGTACGGCCCCCTAGCGCCCGTTGCGTGTTCCGACACC